>NZ_KV821319.1:0-476 GCF_001815635.1 Corynebacterium sp. HMSC075D04 | reverse complement strand
CGCAACGCAATCCGCAACACCATCGCAGCAGCACTGACTGCCACCATGGCCATTGCCGGTATCACCCCCGCCAATGCGTGCGACGCTTGCGATGAGCAAGCATTGATCGCCCCGGTTGATTTCGGCGCTGGGCTCGACCTGGTTGACTCTGACGGGGATGGTCTTCCCGACGTATGGGAACAACACGGTGTCATCTTGTCTGACGGCACTGCAGTACCGCTTCCCGGTTATGGGGCTGATGTGAATCGTCCGGATCTGTTTTTGCAACTGAACTGGATGGCGTCCGAATACCGCAGCCTTGGCTGCGACGACACCTACGTTGACGCTTGTGATTTCGCTGACAAGCGCAACCTTGGCCCATCGGCACAAATGCTGCAGGAGATGGTCGACCTGTTTAACGACCACGGCATTAACCTGCACATCGACGCAGGCGAGTTGTTTACCAACATCCCCAACTACACCCCACAAGGCGGGGA
>NZ_KV821318.1:0-1062 GCF_001815635.1 Corynebacterium sp. HMSC075D04 | reverse complement strand
AAGGTTGTACACCTTTTGGTGGTGACGTTTCCGTACTCGAATATGAGGTTTTGCAGGGCCTTCGCCGGTGAAACCGCCGAGTGTGTCATTACCGGATTGCTGGATGTCATCGATGCTGCCGGCGGAGTGCCGACTGAGATGGTCTTCGATAACGCTACTGCTATTGGACGCCGTGTCGGCCCGAAGGTTGTCGAATCAGAGCTCTTCGCCGCGTTTAAAGCGCACTATCGGACTCGGTCGCGTTACTGCAACCCGTATTCAGGCCATGAGAAAGGCAATGTGGAAAACGCTGTCGGGTTCATCCGCCGAAACCTGCTCGTTCCCGTGCCAGAAGTTGCTTCACTGGCAGAACTAAACGCTCTTCTGGACTCTGGGTGTGCCGCGTTTGCCAAGCAGACCCATTATAAGAAGGCAGCGGTAATCGCTGATCTGTTTCAACACGATCAACAAGCGCTCAAAGCATGTCCGTCGGTGCGGTTTAATCCGGTGCGTTTCGAAGTGCGTCGCACCGATAAAACCGGGATTGTCACCGTAGCAGGCAACCGCTACCTAGTCGGGCCTGCCTGGGCAAACAGGCAAGTCACACTGGAATTGTCCCACGACACCATCACCGTCTTAGACGAGGAGTCTCGACGCATCATCGCGCTGCCGAGAGTCTTCGGCACTGCAGACGCTACAGTGATCAACCCCATAAGTCTGCTGCCAGGGTTAGCCAAAAAGCCGGGAGCGTGGAAGAACTCACCACTTCGCCACCATATGCCGGATAACGTCGTCGGCTACCTCGACGAAGCAGATACCGTCACACGCCGTGAGTTTTTCACCCATGCACAAACCACCGCCGCAGAATGCGGTTTCGACGCCACCGTCACCGCCGCTGCAGCACTTTTAGAAGCCAACGCTCAACCAACCGGACCGCATCTTGGCATCGCTGCACGATACAGCACCCCACCACCAACACAGCACACCAGAGCAAACCTGGCTACCTACGACCAACTCCTTGCCACCACAATCAACACCCCACAGCATGCGGAGGCGACCTAAAATGAGCGCTACAACCACCAA
>NZ_KV821317.1:0-52787 GCF_001815635.1 Corynebacterium sp. HMSC075D04 | reverse complement strand
AAAATGTGGATAACTCCAACACCAAATTCCACAAACCACTGGTTAGACGGTTTTTGGCGTTTTCGGTTTTCCGAAGGTCCAGACCTTATTGATCACAAAGTTCACCGGCATCGCGATCAGTGTGGAGATGGCTTGGGCCCAGTAGGATTTGGTGCGCAGGCCGGTGGAGTCGTCGAAAAGTGAATCGGAGAGTCCGATGGGGGTCGTCGGGTTCATGAGCAACGTCATGCATGTCAGCGACACCGCGAACGCGAGCGCGCCGGTGGCCAAGAAGGGGAAGAACCCGCGGATCCAGGAGCGCGCGTGCACCCCACGGAAGGTCCAGGCGCGGTTGAGTTGGTAGTTCCACGTGTTGGCCAGGAGGAACGCCAGGGTGGACATGAGGTGGTACCAGCGGATGTTCCAACGGGTGGAGCCGAGTTGCATGAACACGTCGTTGGCGTGCAGATCAAAGCCGTTCTCTAGGGCTTTGTTGGCCAAGTAGAACACGACGAAGTTCACGAGCACGCCGGAGCCGCCGACGATGCCGAAGCGCAAAAATTGGCGCAGCCCGGCAACGAGGCGTATGGCAGTGCTGCCGCTTTCGGGCGCGGCGGCGTGCTGGTCGCCGGCGGCCGGCGACGGATGAGTGGGGTTAGTCAACGGTGTTTCCTAGGCGGGCGACTGCCGCTTCGATGCGCTCGTCGGGTGCGGTGAGCGAGATGCGCACGTGTTGGGCGCCGGCGGGGCCGTAGAAGTCGCCGGGGGCGCCGAGGATGCCGTGGTCGGCGAACCAGTTGAGGAGTTCGCGGGAATCCATGCCGTCGTGGTGGACCCAGAGGTAGAGGCCGGCATCGGAGTCGTCGATAGTAAGACCTGCGTTTTGGAGGGCCTTCATGAGTACAAGCCGTCGCGCGGCGTAGGTGGAGCGCTGCATTTGTTCGTGCAGGTCGTCGCCGAGGGCGGCCACCATGGCGGCTTGGATTGGGCCGGGCACGATGAGGCCGGAGTGCTTGCGGATAAGCAGAAGTTCTTGCACTAGGGCTTCGTCGCCGGAGATGGTGCCGGCGCGATACGACGCCAGGTTGGACGTCTTGGACAGCGAATGCAGGGCGAGCAGGCCAGTGTTGTCGCCGTCGGTGACGGACGGGTGCAGGATGGATACCGGTTCGGCGGACCAGCCGAGGTAGAGGTAGCACTCGTCGGAGGCGATGATTGCGCCGGTTTCGCGGGAGAATTCCACCCAGGCGCGCATCTGCTCGACGTCAAGGACTGCGCCAGTTGGGTTCGACGGCGAGTTGATGAAGACGAAGGCGGCGTCGCGGGGTGCGGCGGCGGGGTCGTCGCAACGAATAACTTCGCAGCCTGCCATCAGCGCGCCGACCTCGTAGGTGGGGTACGCGACCTCGGGGATCACAACTTTCTCGCCGCGCAGGCCCAACAATGTGGGCAGCCACGCGACGGCTTCTTTGAGCCCGATCACGGGCAGCACGGAGCGTTCGGTCAACCCTGCGATGCCGAAGCGGCGGGCGTGGGAGGCCACGATCGTTTCGCGCAATTCCGGCGTACCCGCGGTTTGCGGGTAGCCGGGCGTTGCGGCAGCTTCGGACAGCGCGAGTTGGATGGACGGTGCGACCGGGTCGACGGGGCCGCCGACGGAGAGGTCGATGAGCCCGCCGTCATGGGATGCGGCGCGCTTGCGCACGTCGGCGATGGTGTCCCATGGGAAGTCGGGCAGTTGTGATCCGAGTGGGGTGCGTGCCACGGTTTAGTCCTGGTTCTGCGGCGGCAGTGCTGCGACGAAGGGGTGGTCGAAGTCCTGCGGGCCGGTCTTGGCGGCGCCGCCTGGCGAGCCGAGTTCGTCGAAGAAGCCGACGTTGGCGTCGTAGTATTCACTCCACTCGTCGGGGGTGTCATCTTCGTAGAAGATGGCTTCGACGGGGCAGGCAGGTTCGCAGGCGCCGCAGTCGACGCATTCGTCGGGGTGGATGTAGAGCATGCGCTTGCCCTCGTAGATGCAGTCAACGGGGCATTCTTCGACGCAGCCGCGGTCCATGACGTCGACGCACGGTTGAGCAATCACGTAAGTCATGGGAAACAGTATGTCACTTCGTCTTGATCAGTGGCCAAACGCCTCCGGCGATTCCGGTGAGAAGGAGTGCGAGGGTCCACCCGGTTGGAGGGAGGATGACCATGGAGGCGAACAGTGCTGCTGCCCAGACGGCAAGCGGAACAATCATGCTTTTCGACGACCACAGCCGCGCCGTCTTCGCCAACACCGCATTAAACACCGCTGCGATGATGACCCAGAACCAGTTCAGGTACGCCACTTCCAGGATGAGCGAGCCGAGGGCGCCGACGCTCAGCCAGGTGATGCCGGCGATGGCTTCCCCGCGTGAAAAATTGTCGCGGATGACGGGGTGGCTCATTTGGGGATTCCGGATAGGACGTGGGTGGCGTCGTCGTGAAGCGGTGCGCCTGCGCCGAGTTGGAAGTGTTCGACGCGCTGGATGGGTTGGGTGATGAGGTTGGACAGGGCGTAGTAGACGACTGGGCCTTGGGCGATGGTGGCATGGGGGTTGACGTCGGTGGTGCGGCCGTCGGCGATCCAGAGTTGGGTGGCGTGGGCACGCATGGCGGCGATTTTGGCGCTGTAGGCGTGGTCGTCAAGGGAGACGGCGATGTCGGAGGTGGCGACTCCGTCGAGTTCGCCGGGTTGGGCAAGGCGCCAGCCGTCGGGGGCGGTCTCGGGCGTAAGCGCTGCGGTTTCTTCGGCGAGGCGCACGGCCCACAGGATGCGCGGGATAGCGACGCGTTCGGCGGCGGTGTGGGTGATTTCGTGGGCGCGGATGTGGTCTGGGTGGCCGTAGCCGCCGTCGGGGCCGTAGGTGATGACAAGGTGGGGGCGCTCGGCGTCGAAGATCGCGGCGAGTTCGGCTACTGCGGCGTCGCCGGAGTTGACAAAAGCGCGCGGGTTGCGGCTTGCGGGCGAGCCGGCCATGCCGGAGTCGCGGAAGCGGCCGGCCCCGCCGAGGAAGGTGCCGCGCGCGCCGATGGCGGCCAACGACTCGCGTAGTTCGCCGATGCGGAAGCCGCCTAGCTGGTCGGCTTCGTCGACGACGAGGTGCTGGTACGGCTCGCCGATAACTTCGCCTTCTTCGCCGAGTGTGCAGGTGACGACGAGGACGTCGGCGCCACGTCGGCTCAGATCGGCGATGACGCCTGCGGTGGTGATGGCTTCGTCGTCAGGGTGGGCGTGGACGGCCACTACTCGGTAGCCGGTGAGGTCGCGCGTTGTCATGGTTTCTCCTTCGGTGTCGGGCCTACTGTATCGGCCAGTTGCCAGCGGGCGGCGTCGCTGATACCCCCGGGCCAGGTGGAGACGCCTGGGATGGCGACGCCACCGGAGGATGCTGCGATGCGTGTTTCGTTGAGGATGGGCACCCACACGGCGTCGCGCTCTTCGGCTTCGGCCACGGCTGCTCGGGCCTCGGTCGCACTCATGGTCCCGTCCAGGATTCGCCCGGCGAGCGCTTCGTTGCCCACGGAGCACAGGCCGGAGAGGTTGCCAGCACGCGAAGTTTTGGACGGACACGCCATGCGGCTGGCAAGCGTGGTCATGGACGTGGAGTTGCGCTGCCACACCACTGCCAGGTCAACTTCCGACGATGGCAGGCTGCGCCCGGCGAGCGTCGTCGCGTCGGTAGAGGTGAGTTTTGCGGGAATGCCGGCGCCGTTGAGGATGTCGACAAGGGTGCGCGCCGCTGCGGCCGCCGCCGGGTCCATCGCATCCGCCCCGACGCGGATGGGCACGGTGCGCGCTCGTAGCGCTGCGGTGTCCTTCTCCCCCGGCGTGAACGCATGCTCTGCTACGGCCAGGTTGGTGCTGCGGCCGGCGGCGATGTGGGCGAGCAGGGGGACGTCGATAAGCGATCGCACTTGCTCGCGCATTGCTTGGTCGAGCCCGCTTGTCGCGGAGATGACGACGCCAAGCACGCGTGACGACGACGCCTCGCGCACCTCCACCCCCGGCACCCGGCGAAAGACCTCTTCCGTGGTTTCCTGCGGCGTGACGTCGGCGAACGCGAGCTGGCCGGAGCGCAACTGGTCGGCGGTTTGTGTTGTATCGCGCGCGGCGGTCAGCGTCAAAATGTCCACGCTTGCTGGCTCAGTACCCCAAAACCTGTCGTTTCTATTCAGCACTACCGTGCCGCGGGCCCGGCCGACATCTGCCATGAGGAAACGCCCGGCAGACGCAGGGACCATGTTGCGCAGTGCGAACGGGAAATCGCTGGCGTCAGCGGCGAACAGGTGCGACGGCAGCAGGTAGGCAAAGAGCTCCTCGCGGTTAGCCACGGGGCGCTCAAAGTCCACATCGACGACCTTGCCGCCTTGACCAGAAATGCGGATCGCCTGAATTGCCCGGTAGGCCGCAGGGTTGACGGTGCCGGCGGTGGTCACCATCCCGCGCCACAGGTAGGCAAAGTCGGAGCCGGTAATTGGAGTGCCGTCAGACCACTGCGCCTCCGGTGCGATGACGTAGCGCACGGTTTGGGCCGCGGGCGAGGTCGGCAGCGTTGAAACCCCCACCAGCAGGTCCCTGTTCGGGCTCGTGCCCACATATGCGCTAGGCAGGGTGAGGTCTGCGATGGCACGCACCGTCGAGGAATCGTCCGCAATCAGGTGCGGGTTGAAGCCTCCTCGTACAGGGTCAACACCCACTTGCACCTGAGTGCGGTCGCTGCGGCGCGGGTTGTCGTCGGAAGGTGTCGTCGATACGCCAGATGTTTCGCTTTGGGCGGATTCCGGCTCAACGAGCGGCGGCGGGCCCGGGTTCGCCGAGCACGACGCGACGAGGCAAAGCGCGGAAAGCGCCGCCGCAGCACGGGTGGCTGGGCGGCGCGATCGAGGAGGCTGCATGAAGAACAGGCTAGCTGTTCTTCTGCTTCGCACGGGAGCGGGCACGGCCACGCTCGGTAGCGTTCAGGATGAGCTTGCGCACACGCATCGCCTCAGGGGCGACCTCGACGCACTCGTCCTCGTCACAGAACTCGATGGCCTCATCCAGGGAGAGGGTGCGGGCCTTCTGCAGCGTGACAGTCGCGTCCGCAGTGGCGGAACGCATATTGGTCAGCTTCTTTTCCTTGGTGATGTTGACGTCCATGTCCTCGTCACGCGAGTTCGCACCAACGACCATGCCTTCGTAGGTCTCGGCACCCGGCTCGACGAAGAAATCGCCGCGGTCTGCAAGCTGCTGCAGGGCGTACGCGGTGACCTGGCCGGAACGGTCGGCGACGAGCGAACCGGTCGGGCGGCCCTTGATCTCGCCGGCCCACGGACGGTGCTCGATCGAGTAGGAGTTGGCAATACCGGCACCACGGGTCTCAGTGAGGAAGGTCGTACGGAAACCGATCAGGCCACGCGACGGGACGTCGAACTCCATGCGGACCCAATCGCCGGAACCCGCGTTGGACATTGCGGTCATCTGACCCTTGCGGTTTGCCATGAGCTGGGTGACGGCACCCTGGTGCTCCGACGGGACGTCGATGATCATATGGTCGTACGGCTCGTAGGTCTTGCCGTCGATCTCCTTGGTCACTACCTGCGGCTTGCCAACGGTGAGCTCGAAGCCTTCTCGACGCATCGTCTCAATCAGCACGGTCAGCGCCATCTCGCCACGGCCCTGGACCTCCCACGCGTCCGGACGCTCGGTCGGCAGCACCTTGATGGAGACGTTACCGATGAGCTCCTGATCCAGACGAGCCTTGACCATGCGGGCGGTGAGCTTGTCGCCACCGTTACGGCCAGCCATCGGCGAGGTGTTCACGCCGATGGTCATGGAAATTGCCGGATCGTCGATGGCGATGCGCGGCAGCGGCTCGACGTGCTCCGGATCGCACAGCGTGTCACCGATCATGATGTTCTCCACACCGGAGACAGCGGCAATGTCACCTGCGACAACGTCGCCTTCAGCCGGAACACGGTCGAGGCCCTCGGTGACGAGCAGCTCAGCGATCTTGACGTTCTTAACCTGCTGGTTGCCGTCCTCGTCGTAGTGGACCCATGCGACCTGCTGGCCCTTCTTTACCGAGCCCTTGAACACACGGATCAGGCCGATGCGGCCCAGGAAGGAGGAGGAGTCCAGGTTGGTCACCTGCGCCTGGAACGGTGCATCGATCTCAGCGGACGGCTCCGGCAGGACGTCGTAGATAACGTCGAACAGCGGCTGCAGGTCCTCGTTGTCCGGCAGGTTGCCGTTGCCCGGGTTCTCCAGGGACGCGCGGCCTGCACGGCCTGAGGTGTACAGCACCGGCAGCTCGAGGAGGTTCTCAGCAGCCTCTGCAGCCTCCGGGTCCTCCAGGCCAGCGCCGAGTTCGAGGAGGAGGTCCTGTGCTTCCTCCACGACTTCGTCGATACGTGCGTCCGGACGGTCAGTCTTGTTCACACAGATGATGACCGGCTTCTTCGCTTCGAGGGCCTTGCCCAGGACGAATCGGGTTTGCGGAAGCGGGCCTTCGGAAGCATCGATCAGCAGCACGACACCATCAACCATGGACAGGCCGCGCTCGACCTCGCCGCCGAAGTCGGCGTGGCCCGGGGTATCGATGACGTTGATGACCAAGTCCGCACCGTCTTTACCCTTGCCGGCGCGACGGATGGCGGTGTTCTTGGCCAAAATGGTGATGCCGCGCTCGGACTCGAGCTCGCCGGAGTCCATCACGCGGTCGCCATGCTCGCCGTGGTCGCCGAAGACGCCGGACTGCTCCAGCATGGCGTTGACCAGGGTGGTTTTGCCGTGGTCAACGTGGGCGACGATAGCTACGTTGCGAAATTCAGGGTGCGACACTCAACAGATCCTTTTACATTGTCGGAAATAACGGTTACACGATACTCCCCAGCTAAGTTGAGCGCACCTCTCCGCTACCCCTCCAACGTGGCGCGGAGCTCTGCAAACGCGTCATTGAAGAACTGTTCGGCCGTTCCAGTAGTAATGACAGCCCCTTCCGTCCCTCGCGCGGAGAGCTCGACGGTGGTGGTGCCATCGCCGTTATCTGCGGCATCGATAGCCAGCGGCGCCTGGTAGTCCTTATTCAAATACACACCGATAAGACGGAACTTCAGTGCACTGCCGACGTTGACAGCCAGTTCGCTGGCGGTTTTGTCCTTGACATTGAACTTGTCCAGTCCGGACAGCCGCTGCTCAATCTCCTCAAGGGACAGGTTGGTGGTGAACGTCTGGGCATCCATTGTGATCAGTCCTTTCAGTGTTGGGGACAACGGATCTCACGTTCTCACGGGTCTTAAATGTGCCCGTGCTCACAAGGGTAAACAGATAAAACTGGGAGAACACCGAAAGTTTCTGGACAATTCCCCCTACAAAATCAACGGTTTCCACTTGACGCTGTTACTTATGTGACTAATGTTGCTTGAGTTAATGTCCGTGGCCCCTATGTAATAAAGGACAGCCGTGCGCACTCCCCGATCTTTTGCACGCTCCGCCGTCGCGGCGGTTTGCGCTGCCGGCATGCTGGTAGCCGGTGTCGTCGATACGCAAATGGCTCATGCCAAATCATCGAACCCGCTCGATAGCCTTGGCCGCCCCACCCCCGAGACCGTCGCCCGAGTCCACGCGTTCGCGGACCAACCACAGGTGCCGGAACAGGTCGGCAACGCGCTTCGCACCGCCGTGAACTTCTTCGCTGGTACCGGCGAGCTCGGCGGCCCTCCACTGCCAGAGGACGCCCCGGCCTTCACGCAGTTCGCCTGGCCGACGGTCTCCGGGCACTGCATGGGCAAGGGGCTGCACTCGACCGCGTCCGCAATTGCGGTACCGGGACCGACCAAAACACCAGCGCCAGGCGCAGGCGCGGGACAGACCACGTTTGTGTTCACCGCACTAGGCACCCCGGCCGCCGCCAAGGACCAGGGGCTCATGAAGGTGTACTGGGTTAACCTCAACACTTTTCGCACCGGCGTAACACCTTTAGATAACAACGGGATAAACCCAACAGGACCGTCCACCCTGTCCGCCACCGCAAACACAGGCAAGGGCCGCGTCCTCGCAGTCGTCGACGGTGCAGTACGCACCACCGACAAGACCTGCGCATTTGCCCCGACCGCCGCTTCGATCAACGTGAGGTAACCGATGACCGTCGACCTACACCCGGTAAAGCAAGAGACCTTTGACACGTCCGCGAACATCAACACGGACCCAAAGGGATTCCTGCGCGAGGTAGACACGTACCAGGTCACCGACTTTGGCCTCTACATGGCACGCGGGGCGAATCACCCCGAGTTCGGCTACCTAGAAAGCTGGCTGCTGCCGGAACTCGGCCTGCGGGCAAACATCTTCCACTACCGCGAGGGCGCAGAGCGCGATCAGGACTTCTACTTCGACATCGCCGACATTGACGTTGATGGCGATATCTGGCGCACACGCGACCTGTACGTCGACATTGTGTCGCTGACAGGCAACCCGATCGACGTGCTTGATATCGACGAACTCGCAGCCGCGACGTCTGCAGGCTTGATCACTGCCGAAGAGGCAGAGAAGGCCATGGACGTCACCCTCAACGCCGTTGAGGGCATTACTCGGCACGGCGACGATGCCATGGAGTGGCTGCGCGCCCTGGGTATTGAACTGACGTGGGCGGACGAAGTCGAGTTAACTCCTGTGGCATAACACCCCAATTCCCGTACTGCACCCCACCTGCACCCCGCAGGTGGGGTCGTTTCATGCGAATAACATTCACGATCCGTGAAGAAGCTGAGAAAGCGTTGCGATGGCTACAGATGCCTATCAGCGTGCAGAAACACCCATTCCTGTCATAGCCCTGTGAGGCAGCATGCATTTCGCCGTAAATTACTTTTCACAAACACTGTGAACTGCCT
The DNA here is from genome assembly GCF_001815635.1 of Corynebacterium sp. HMSC075D04. NCBI lineage: Bacteria > Bacillati > Actinomycetota > Actinomycetes > Mycobacteriales > Corynebacteriaceae > Corynebacterium > Corynebacterium sp. HMSC075D04. The sequence continues at coordinate 43,916 of NZ_KV821317.1, read as the reverse complement.
AACACTTCATGTAAGTTTTTGTGCAACCTGATTACGTCGTGTTCACCTGAGCTTCAAGTTTTGGTGGGCCCAATCGTGGTGCAGGGGTCGTCGAAATACCCATTTCGTCGTACCGCCCAAACACGGGCAACCGTCGCAAAGTTCTCTGCGTACGGACGATCACTGAAAGGACCCAGACCATGAGCAAACGCCTCCGTGTCGCCGCTCTCGCCGGACTCTCCTCCCTGTCCCTCGTCCTCGCCTCCTGCTCCTCGGATGGCGGAACCGAAGAGACCACCGCAAACCAGGCCGGACAGGACTCCGCGAACTCCAAGGAAGCTGACAACTCGGGCGAGCAGCTCGAAGTCAACGCTGCCGGTGATTACAACCCGCTCGAGCGCGACCAGATCCAGGATGGCGGCGAGCTCACTCTCGCGATTACCGAAATTGCTGAGCAGCAGAACGTGTTCCACGCGAACATGACGTCCTACACGGACACCATCTGGAGCAAGTACAACCCGCAGCTCACGCTTTTCGACGGCGACGGCACCTATCACCCGAACCCGGCTTATCTGACCGACGTGAAGGATGAGACCGTCGACGGCAAGACCGTGGTCACCTACACCATCAACCCGGACGCCGTGTACAACGACGGCACCCCGCTTGACTGGACCGCCTTCGAGAACACCTTCAAGTTCAACAACGGCTCCAACCCGGATGTCCAGGTCAACTCCACCGACGGCTACGAGCTCATCGAGTCCGTCGAGCGCGGCGAGGACGACAAGCAGGCCGTGGTCACCTTCAAGCAGGCATACCCGTGGTGGGAGGGCCTCTTCGGCACCCTCGTGCCGCCGCAGGTCAAGGACGCGGACACGTTCATGAACGCTTACCTGAAGAAGGTCAACCCGGAGTGGGGCGCTGGCCCGTTCAAGGTTGAGAACGTTGACTTCGAAGGCGGCACCGCCTCCTTCGTCCCGAACGAGAACTGGTGGGGCGAGAAGCCGAAGCTGGACAAGATCACCTACCGCCAGATGGAAGACCAGGCATCCCTGAACGCCTTCCGCGCAGGCGAGATCGACGCAACCGGCGTTTCTTCCCGTGACCGTCTGGCAACGGCGAAGGAGATGGGCGACTCCATCGAGATCCGCACCGCCCTGAACCCGGCGAACTACCTGATGACGATCAACTCCACCGCCCCGGGCCTGGACGACATCAAGGTCCGCGAGGCCATCATGCGCGGTGTTGACCGCGAGCAGCTCGCCGCGATCCGCTTCCAGGGCCTCGGCTACACCGAGGATCTGCCAGGTTCGTTCAACCTGTACCAGACCCAGCCGGGCTACGAGGACAACTTCGGCGAGGTCATCCAGTACGACCCGGAGAAGGCCAAGGAGCTGCTCAAGGAAGCAGGCTACGACGAGTCCAACCCGCTGTCCGTGCGCTACGTCACCCTGGGTGACTCCCCGATGATCCAGGCGACCACCACTGCCCTGCAGGCAATGCTGCGCAACATTGGCATCGACGTCCAGGTTGAGGAGCGTCCGAGCTCCGACTTCTCCAAGGTCGTCTCCGAGCGCGACTTCGACCTGTTCATGTCCGGCTTCCGCTCCTCCGACCCGTTCGGTGTGGCGTACTTCGGCCAGATCTACAAGTCCGATTCCGAGCTGAACAAGTCCGGCACCGGCACCCCGGAGATGGACAAGAAGATTGAGGAACTGCAGCAGCTCCCGGATGCTGACGAGCAGATCAAGCGCGCAAACGAGCTTGAGAAGGAAGCCCTGGCTCAGTACGGCATCATGCCGTACGCCAACGGCCCGGCCATCGTCGCCGTGAAGAAGGGCCTGGCAAACTTCGGTGCTAACTCCTTCGCGATCCTCCCGATCGAGAACGTGGGCTGGGCGAAGTAACCGTAACGGTTCGACGCACGTGAAATCCACGAACTGAGTGCGAGCCCGCCCAGCATTCCCACGCTGGGCGGGCTTCCAATCTTTCTCAATAACTCCCCCGTCCGCCCACCACGGAACTGAGAGACACTATGTTTCGATACCTGATCCGGAAGACGCTGAGCTGGGGCTTGATTGTTTTTCTTGCCACCAACCTCACGTTTTTTCTCGCCAGCTTTTTCCTCGATCCCCGCGCCAACTACTTTGGCCGCCGACCACCTCTGCCAGAAGAGCAGATCGATGCACTGCTCGATCCGTTGAACTTGAACCCAAACACACCAATCTTCGAGCGTTGGTGGACGTGGCTTACTGGCGTCCTGACTCGTTGGGACTGGGGTAAATCCCCGATCGGCGACTCCGTCAATGAACAAGTCTCCTACCGCATCTGGGTCTCCGCGCAGCTGACCCTGTTTGCCACCCTGCTGTCGATCCTCCTCGGTGTCGCCCTCGGTGTGTACACTGCGTCGCGCCAGTACAAGCGCGCCGACCGCATGTGGCAGGGCATCTCGATCATCACGATGAACATTCACGTGGTCGTCGCCTCGATCGCCGTGGTGTGGTTCGGTCTGAAGGTCAACGAGTGGACCGGCAAGCGCGTCTTCTACGTCACCGGTGCTTCCAACCCTGGCGTTGAAGGGTTCTTCCCGAAGATGGTCGACTACGCCCAACACCTCGTGCTCCCCACCTTGTCACTGTTGATCATTTCGTATGCGGGCTATCACTTCATGCAGAGAACACTGCTGTTGGATAACTTGAACGCCGATTACGTCCGCACCGCCCGCGCGAAGGGCCTAACCAAGGCGCAAGCAGTGCGCAAACACGCGCTGCGAACCTCGCTGATTCCGGTTGCTACCTCGGTGGCGTTCTCGGTGCCCGGCATCTTCACCGGTGCCGTGATGACGGAGCGCATCTTCGCGTGGCAAGGCATGGGCCAGTACTTCATCCAAACGATTGCGCGTAACGACGTCCACGGTGTCGTCGTTGTGGCCGCATTCGGTGCCGCAATGACCGCAGTGTCCGCTATCTTGGCCGACCTCATCGTTGTTGCCCTCGACCCGCGCGTGCGCGTGAGCTAAGGAGATCACAGCCATGACAAACAAGCCACCACGCGGTACATCCCGCAAGCTCAGTGACCCCCGCGCCCACGCCACCTCGAGCGAGCTGGCGCTGCACGCCGCAATGCCGGTCAACGACATGACCGCCATCTCTGAGACCGGCCGCCAGGCCGACGGCGTGATGAGTAAAGACAAGAACACGCCGCCAATCCTGCCGAAGCAGGGCGATAGCATCGAAGATCAGCAGACGATGCGCGCAACGCGTAAGTCGAAGATTTACCTGCGCCGCTTCATGCGTAACAAGGCCGCGGTTGTCGGCCTGGTGATTTTCTTCCTGATGGTACTGCTCGCGCTCTTTGGCAAGTTCATGACGCCGTGGAGCTACGACGACCCGGACTTCATGAACCTGTCCGTCGCGCCCTCCGCTGAACACTGGTTTGGCACTACTGACTCCGGCAACGACCTGTTTGCACAGGTGGTGCACGGCCTCGGTCGCTCGCTGTCGATCGCTGTGCCGGCATCGATTGCCACGACGGTGATCTCCGCGATTGTCGGTGCAGGTGCTGCCCTGTTTGGCGGAAGCTTGGAGAAGATTGTGCTGGCAGTGATCCACTTCCTGCTGGCTGTGCCGACGTTCCTCATCATCGCCCTGCTGGTATCCGGCTCGGGCGGCGACTGGAAGGTGCTCACCGTCGTGCTCATCGCGTTTGGCTGGATGTACTCAGCACGTGTGATTTGGTCCTTGTCGTTGTCCATCCGCGAAAACGACTATGTGCGTGCCGCCAAGTTCATGGGCGTGTCCAACTCCAAGACGATCGTGCGCCACATCATCCCGAACGTCGCGTCGCTGCTGATTATCCAGCTGATGTTGGGCATCGTGTCCACGATCATGTCGGAGACTGCCCTGTCGTTCTTGGGCCTCGGTGTGAAGCTGCCGGACGTGTCCCTGGGTACGTTGTTGCAGTCTGGTACCGCAACCCTGGTGACCGCTCCGTGGCAATTCTACTTCCCTGCCCTCGTCCTGACCTTGCTCACCGTGTCCATGGCGTTCATCGCCGATGGTCTGCGTGACGCACTCGACCCGAACTCGAACTCTGGAGGTTCTGCAGCATGACAACCAGCATCAACAACTCGGGTTCCCCGGTGCTTTCGGTACGCGACCTCAACGTGTCGTTCCCGTCGGAAGCCGGTGTGGTCCGCGCGGTGCGAGGCGTGGATTTCGATCTCCTCCCAGGCCGTACCCTCGGCATCGTGGGCGAGTCAGGTTCCGGCAAGTCCGTCACCTCTCTCGCTGTCATGGGCCTGTTGCCGGATTACGCCAAGGTCACCGGTTCTGTGAAGTTTGAGGGCGAGGAGCTCCTGGGCAAGTCGGATGCCGCAATGTCGAAGATTCGTGGCAACGGTATCGGCATGATCTTCCAGGATCCGCTGTCCGCTCTGACCCCGGTGTACGACATCGGCACGCAGTTGGTGGAAGCCATCCAGGCGCACACGAACATCTCTAAGTCGAAGGCGATGGACCGTGCTGCAGAGTTGCTCGATCTGGTGGGTATCCCCGAGCCGAAGAAGCGGCTGCGTTCCTTCCCGCACGAGTTCTCGGGCGGCATGCGTCAGCGTGTGGTGATCGCAATTGCGATTGCGAACAACCCGAAGGTGCTTATTGCCGACGAGCCCACCACCGCCCTCGACGTAACCATCCAGGCTCAGATTCTGGAAGTGATCAAGAAGGCGCAGCGTGAGACCGGCGCTGCCTGCATCATGATTACCCACGACATGGGCGTGGTCGCAGGCACCGCCGATGACGTGCTGGTGATGTACGGCGGCCGTCCGGTCGAGCGCGCCGAGGTCCACCAACTGTTCGACAACCCGAAGATGCCGTACTCGGTGGGCCTGCTGGGTTCCACTCCACGTGTGGATCAGCCATCGAACGAGCCGCTAACGTTTATCGACGGCAACCCGCCGATGCTCATCGACGTCGCCGACCGCTGCCAGTTCGCACCACGCTGCCCCATCGCCACCGAGGCCTGCCTGACGCAGGAGCCGCCGCTGGTGCCGAACAAGGGCGACGAGAACCACATGGTTGCGTGCGTGCGCCACGATGAGATTGAAAACGGCACTCTCGACGGTAAGCCGTTGTTCCCCGCACCTGTCCTGCCGGAGAACAAGTTCGCGGGCATCCCGCGCGAGGAGCGCGAAGTCACCCTCGAGGTAGAGAACCTTTACCGTGCGTTCCCACTGACCAAGGGCGCGCTGGTGAAGCGCCGCATCGGCACCGTGGAGGCTGTGAAGAACATCTCCTTCGATGTTCGCGCCGGTGAGTGCATGGCCATTGTGGGTGAGTCCGGTTCCGGTAAGACCACGACCCTGCTGGAGATCATGGGCCTGGATCCACAGGGTGATTCCCGCATCGTGATCTGTGGCAAGGACGCGGCGAAGATGAGTGCGTCGGATCGTCGTCAGGCACGCCGCAATATTCAGATGGTGTTCCAGGATCCGATGAGCTCGCTGAACCCGCGTATGACGGTCAAGGAGATCATCCAAGAGCCGTTGGATGCGTTGGGCTACGAGGGCGACAAGGATGCCCGTATCTCCGAGCTCATGCGCACGGTGGGTCTGGATGAGAAGCAGTTGGACCGCTTCCCTGGCCACTTCTCTGGTGGTCAGCGTCAGCGCATCGGCTTGGCGCGTGCGTTGGCCACGAACCCTGCGGTGATCGTGCTCGACGAGCCGGTATCGGCCCTCGACGTGTCCATCCAGGCCGGCGTGATCAACCTGCTGGATTCGCTCAAGCGCAAGCTTGGCTTGTCCTACCTGTTCGTCGCACACGATCTGTCGGTGGTGCGCCACCTGTCGGATCGTGTGGCCGTGATGTACAAGGGCGACTTTGTGGAGTTCGGCGAGACCGACGACGTCTTCGACAACCCGCAGCATCCGTACACGAAGGCGCTGCTGTCGGCGATTCCGATCCCTGATCCGGATGCGGAGCGCTCCCGCGTGCGCACGGTGTACAAGCCGGAGGAGGTTACCTCCTAACGGTCACATCGACGGGCAGTGTCGGCAGTTTCTTCTCCTGCGCTGCCCACATCTGCCACCAAGGTGCGTAGCCCGGGTCCCTGCGCAAGGCCCGGGTTTTTCGCGTTGCTAGATCGGCAGTCACACGGATGGTGTCCACTGTTCCGCGTGCCCGCGCAGCGCTTATCGACGACTCCGTAACCGCCCCAACCCCTTCCACCACAAGATCCTCTGCAGGGTCGAGCGCCACCCACTCCGCGCGTTTGTGGTTGATCCAGTCCCATCGCCAAAACCCTGGGGTTACGGGATGTAACACGTCGCGGGCGACCATCGCCGCGCCTTCTTCGAGGCCGTACCAGCCGGGGTAGAAATCGTCGAGGTGCACCACCCGGATGCTGAGCGCTTCGCCGATCTGGTTGGCCAAAGTAGTTTTGCCGGAGCCAGAAGGGCCATCAATGAGCAGGGTGTAGGTCATCGCACTGACCACACTGGGCGCAGGTCGCCTGTGAGCCACGCGATGCCAAGTGCAACGAGCGCCATGCCAAGGCACACAACCATGACAGCCCAATCACGGCTGTGCAGTTTGGACTCGCGTGCCCAGGAACGCTTCGTCGGGCCGCCGAAGCCACGCGCTTCCATTGCGGTGGCGAGCTTCCCGGCGCGGCGCAGCGACATCACCAGCAACCCGAATGACAACGTGAACCAGTATTTAATCTTGCCCTGGTCTGCGATGCCGCGGGCGCGGCGCGATCGGCGCATGGCGTCCAGGTCGTCGCGAAGCAGTGTGAGCATACGAAGCGCCGCAACGGTGCCGATGACAAAGCGTTCGGGGAGGCGAAGGACTTGGGAGAGGCCGTCGCCAAGGTCAGTCGGGTCGACATCGGCGGACAACAGCACCACCGGCAGCGCGATGGCAAGCACGCGCAACACCATCGCACCGGCTAAGGAAACGGACAGTTCCGTGACGTGAATCAAACCCCAGTTCAGGTAGGTCTCCCCGCCCGCCTGTCCGTAGAGCGCCATCGGAATGCCAGCCAGGGGCGCGACGATGAGGATCGGCACCGCGCGTTTGAAAAACCGTCCGTAGCTCAACCCACACAACGGCACCATGAGCAGCGTGAACGCGAGCACAACGGTGGCGGAAACCCAGTCCACGGTGAACATCAGCGGCGTGGTCAGCAGCGCCAAGCCGAGAATGCGGGTGACGGGGTTGATGTTTGCCAGCAGGTTCATGGCTACCTCTCCCCTGCCGTGATGTGCTCGGTGTGGTCTCCAAGCGATGCGATAAACGCTTCGTCGTGGGTAATCGAGATGACCGTGACGCCCTTGTCCGTGAGTTCGCGGATCAGGCCGACGAGTTCGACGAAAGTGCGGTCATCCTGGCCGAAGGTCGGCTCGTCCAAAATAAGCAACTTCGGAGCGTTGACCAGCGCGGTTGCCACCGAAAGTCGGCGTTTCTCCCCGCCAGAGAGTGTGAACGGGTTGGCGTCGACGAGGTGGGTCAGGCGCAAACGCTGCAGCAGATCATCGATGCGTTCCTGCGGCGCACCAGACAGCGCCATTTCCTCGCGCACGGTGGCAGTGACAAATTGGTGTTCCGGTTCCTGGAAGACGTACCCGATGCGTTGCGCCAGATCTGCCGAGGACCAGTCAATCGACGGCTTGGCTAGCCCCTGGCGGATAGTTTCCGAGTACTCCACCCGCCCTTGCTTCGGCGGTGTGAGCCCGGCAAGTACCTGCACGAGCGTAGTTTTTCCCGAGCCGTTTTCACCGGTCACCACGGTGGAGAACCCCTCAGGCGCAAGCACCGTGCGCGGTGGGCCGAAGCGTGTCAGCAGATTCTGTGTCGATACCGCAGCCGGCGTGCCAGCGGGAACCTGCTTCGCCGGCGGCAACGAAGGCACCTGCGGCAATTCGTCCTCGGTAATGCGGCGAAGACCGTCCGCATCCAAGCGGTAGTAGGTGTCCACCACGTGCGACCAGTGCTTGGGGCGGTGCTCCACCACAATCAGGGTCGCACCGGTGCGTGTGCAGACGCGGTCGACGGCGTTGATGACCTCGTCGCGGCCACGCGGGTCGAGGTTCGCGGTCGGCTCGTCGAGCACCAAAATATCCGCTCCCATGGCCAACACCCCGGCCAGTGCAAGGCGTTGCTTCTGTCCACCGGACAGGCGTGACGTGGGGTGATCGAGCGGCAGGTCCAAGCCGACGGCGCCCAGCGAAGCCTCAACGCGACGCCAAATCTCATCGCGCGGCACGCCAAGATTTTCGGCGCCGAACGCGACATCGTCGCCCACGCGCGACAGGATTGTTTGCGCCTCCGGGTCCTGCAGCACCATGCCTACCGTGCCGTTGACCTCGAGGATGCCGGTTTTGCTGCCGTCCTCGGAGTCGTCGATAAGTTTCGCGATGACCGCGAGCAACGTGGACTTGCCGGAACCAGAGTCGCCGGAGATGAGGATGCGCTCGCCGCGCTCGACGTCGAGATCAACGCCAGTAAACGCAGGTTGGGGACGCGTGGCGTGCTGGTACGTCAACCCTCGAGCACGAATCGCCAGCGTCATTTACGCAGCCTGGTTGAAACGCTCACGGCCTGCGCCGAAGCGGTCCAGCGCACCGGTCTTCGCGAGTGCCTTGACCAGGTAGTGGCACAGCACGCCGCCAAGGATCGCGCCGGAGATTACCATGCAGGTCAGGTAGATGATGTTGAACTGCAGGCTCATCGCCAGGTTCGCCGACAGGAACAGCTCGAGGATGAACGCGCCGACAGCGGAGCCGATACCGGCCAAGATTGCCACCGTCAGATCGAAGCGACGGTACGCGAAGAGCAGGAAGATCAGCCCTGCGCCAAGACCCTGTGCAAGGCCCGAGTAGAGCGTCTCAATGCCCCACTGGCTGCCGATCAACGCTGAAACCGACGCCGCGATGACCTCGACGAACACGGCTGCGCCAGGCTTGCGGATGATCAGCCCGCCAAGCACTCCGCCGGTGAACCAGATACCGGTGACCAGGCCACCAAGGCCCGGCGTCAACGTATCCAGCGCCTTAAACCCTGCGTAGCCAACGCTGTTCCACACCCAAAACAGCAGACCACACGCCACACCGAGGACGGCGGCGGTGACAATATCGATTACACGCCAAGAATTGTTCTTAACAGGCACAGTCATGTGCTTTCCTTCCTATCGCCGGCATTACCCGGATCAGGTTCAACGGTCCGCCCGAAGGCATCTCAGCTGCGAACGCAGCACCCGTGTGTGTTCAGTTCTCGGAGGCGATGCTACAACACGCCCCAGACATGCTTATCGACGACGTCCCGCATCGGTGCGGTGGCGTCGTCGATAAGCAATTATGCTCCTAGCCGCGCCCCAACTCGATGTGGAGACCCGGCACGGAATCGATCAGGTTGCGGGTGTAATCCGCCTGCGGGTCGGCGAAGATCGCATCCGCCGGCCCCTGCTCCACAACCTTGCCCTGGCGCATCACCACAATGTCGTCTGCGGTCTCGCGGACCACAGCCAAGTCATGGGTGATGAACAGGTAGGACAGGTTCATCTCATCCTGCAGGCCCTTGAGCAACTGCAGAATCTGGTCCTGCACAAGCACGTCGAGGGCCGAGACCGCCTCGTCGAGGACGATGACCTCCGGGCCCAACGCCATCGCACGTGCAATCGCGATGCGCTGACGCTGACCGCCAGAGAGCTCGTTCGGGTAGCGACGCATCGCGGACCTCGGCATCTGCACCATGTCCAGCAGCTCCGCCACGCGAGCGTCGCGCTCCTTACGCGAACCCACCTTGTGCAGGCGCAACGGCTCCTCGATGCAGCGGTAGATCGAGTACATCGGGTCGAGCGAACCGTACGGGTTCTGGAACACCACCTGCATCTTGCGACGCAGATTGAACAGTTCCTTGCGGTTTAACTCCGAGATGTCGCGGCCCTCGAAGTACACGGTGCCGCTGGTCGGCTCAAGCAGGCTTAGCGCCATGTTGGCCACAGTGGACTTGCCGGAGCCAGACTCACCCACCAGCGCAAGCGTGGTGCCGCGGCGAAGATCGAAGGACACCTCATCGACCGCGCGCAGTGTCTTCTTCGCACCCTTTTGGCCACGGACGTCGAACTCCTTGACCAGGTTATCCACCCGGATGACGACATCCTCCGGCTTGGTCTCGGCCACCGTGACGTCTTCATCCTTCAGCGCAGCGTGCGTACGCGCGGCTGCCAGCGACGGAGCCGCGTTCACCAGCCTGCGGGTGTACGGGTGCTTCGGGTTGCGCAAAATATCCAGGCTCGGGCCGCGCTCAACCACACGACCGCGGTGCATAACCAGCAGGTGGTCAGCGCGCTCTGCTGCAAGTCCCAGATCGTGGGTGATAAACAGCAGCGCGGTTTGGGATTCCTGGGTGAGCTTCTCCAGGTGGTCCAGAATGCGCTTCTGCACAGTCACATCGAGGGCAGACGTGGGCTCGTCGGCAATGAGCAGCTCCGGGTTCGCAGCCAAGCCCATCGCGATGAGCGCGCGCTGGCGCATGCCACCGGAAAACTCGTGCGGGAACTGACCCGCACGACGCTCCGCGTCCGGCAGGCCTGCATGCTCAAGCAACTCGATGACGCGCTGGTGGCGCTCGGAACCTTCGACGATGTTGTTCGCCTTCAGCGACTCCTCCACCTGGGTACCGATACGCCACACCGGGTTCAGGTTAGACATCGGATCCTGCGGCACCAGACCAATCCTGTTGCCGCGAATCTTCTGCCAGCCCTTCTCATCGAGATTGGTCAGTTCCTCGCCGCGCAGCTTGATCGAGCCGCCAGTGACCTTGCCGGTGCCAGGCAGCAGGCCGAGCACCGCCATGGCAGAGGTGGACTTGCCCGAACCGGACTCGCCCACGATTGCGACCTTCTGGCCCGGGTAGATCGTCATATCGAAGTCACGCACAGCCTCAACCACACCCGTGGAGGACTCGAACGTGATGCGGAGGTCGGTCACCTCAAGCAGCGGCTCGGGCGCGCCAGTGTTGTTGTCTTTGCCGATTGCGGTGGTCATCGCTTCCTCGCCTTCGGATCAAGGGCGTCGCGCACGACGTCGCCCATCATGATGAAGCTCAGCACCGTCAGTGCGAGCGCAATTGCCGGGTAGAACAGCACCATCGGCTGAGTGCGTAGCGACGCCTGCGCAGCCGAAATATCGCCACCCCACGACACCACCGTGGACGGCAGACCGATGCCCAGGAAGGACAGGGTCGCTTCGGCCACGATGAACTGGCCGAGCGCAACCGTGGCGTACACGATCACGGGAGCAGCAGCGTTCGGCAGGATGTGGGAGGTGATGATCTTCCAGTCGCTCGCCCCCACCGCGCGGGCGGCGGTGACGAACTCGTCGTTCTTAATCCCCATCACTGCACCGCGGGTGATGCGGGCGATCTGGGTCCAGCCGAACATGGACAGCGCGAATACCACCATCCAGATCGAGCGCTTGTTCTGGAACATGGACATGACGACGATCGCGGCCAGCACGAGCGGCACCGCGAAGAAGATGTCAGTCAGACGCGATAGCAGTGTGTCCCAGATGCCGCCGAAGTAACCGGCGATCGCACCGATGAGGCCACCAAGCACGGTCACGATCAGTGTGGTCAGCACGCCGACCGTAACCGATGCGCGAGCACCGTACATCATGCGCGAGTAAATATCGCAGCCTTGACGGTCAAAGCCGAAGATGTGCCCGTCCGTCGGCCCGTTCAGCGAGCGCGACAGCATGCACTCGCGCGGATCGACGCTGGTGAACAGACCAGGGAACACAGCGACGGTGACGGCAAGCAGGATCAATACTGCAGAGAACCAGAACAGCGGCCTGCGACGCAGGTAGTTCCAAGCTTCAGCCCACTGGCTGGTGGGTGTACCGGCATCCGGCACAGCATCAACTGCGCCGAGGCCAGTCTCATCGGTCTCTGCGACGTAGTATTCCTGACCGCGCAGCACCCCAGCATTGGCCATCGTGCGATCAGCCGACATTTCAGGTTGTGGAATGGAATTAGTCATAGCGGATCCTTGGGTCGAGTACTGCGTAAAGCAGGTCAACGATGAGGTTGGCAACGATGTAGATAATCACCAGCACAGTGGTGATCGACACGACGGTCGCGGGCTCGCCCTTAATGATCGACTGGTAGATCGTGCCACCGATACCGTTAATGCCGAAGATGCCTTCGGTCACAATCGCGCCACCCATCAGCGCACCAAGGTCAGCGCCAAGGAAAGTCACGACCGGGATCATGGAATTGCGAAGCACGTGGCGAGTCATCACGGTACCGTCGCTCAGCCCCTTAGCTCGCGCGGTACGGACGTAGTCTGCGCGAAGGTTTTCGCTCACGGACTGACGCGTCAGCCTGATCACGTACGCGCACGACAGCGCACCAAGCACGATCGCAGGCATGAGCAACGCTTCAAATGACTCATTGCGCCCCACCGTTGCAGGCAACAGTCCCCACTTCACGCCGAAGAGGTACTGCATGACAAAGCCGATCACGAACGACGGGACGGCGATGACGATCAGCGATGCGACGAGAATCGTGGAGTCGAAGACACCGCCGCGGCGCACACCGGCGATCACGCCGAAGATGATGCCGAACACAGCCTCAAACGCCAGCGCCATCAAACCGAGCTTGATGGTCACCGGGAACGCGTTAGCCATCACCGACGCGACGGGCTGGCCGGAGAAGGTCTTGCCAAAATCGCCCATGAAAATGCCCTTGATGTAGAGCAGGTATTGGACGATAAATGGTTTATCAAGGTTGTATTCCGCTTCGATGCGGGCGCGGGCGGCCTCGGACAGGCCGCGGTCTCCGCCAAGCGCCTGTACGGGGTCGCCCGGCATGAGGAACACGAGGGCGTAAAGCAACAGAGTGGCCCCGAAGAAGACGGGGATCATTTGGAGCAGCCGCCGCCCGATATAACGCAGCATGGTTCCGGGCTCTCCTTTTCCATGTGAGTCGGGACGAAAACCAATTTTGAGTGTGAAACGAGTAATGACCCGCCGCAAAATGCGAACGGGCCACTTTGCGTGGTTGCTTAGGTTACCACCTAGTTTTTGGTGATCTGATGCAGCACCGGAAGTGAGCGCCAGGAGAACGCGACGTTCTCTACGTTTTCGGAGTAGCCACCTGCAACGTTGGAGTACCACAGCGGGATCGCTGGCAGATCCTCAAACAGAACCTTCTGCACCTCGTTGTACTTTTCAGCAGCAGCTTCCGGAGAAGCTGCGGTTGCTGCTTCTTCCAGCAGTGCGTCGACTGCCGGGTTGGAGTAACGCGCATAGTTCGAGGAAGCGCCCGTGCCGTACAGCGGGATCAGGAAGTTACCCAGCGACGGGTAGTCAGCGCTCCAGCCGGTACGGAATGCGCCCTTGACGGCGTCGTTGTCCATATCGTCGAGCATGGACTTGAAGTCCGGGTAGGCGTTGCCCACTGCCTCGATGCCGATGGCGTTGCGGATGGAGTTCGCAACAGCATCGACCCATGCCTGGTGGCCACCATCGGAGTTGTAGGAGATCTCCAGGTCACCGGTGTACGGGTTGATCTTGTCGGCTTCCTCCCACAGGCGCTTTGCCTCCTCCGGGTCGTACTTGAGCACGTCGACGCCCTCAAGGTTGTCGGAGTGGCCCGGGATCACCGGTGCGGCAAAGTCGGTCGCCGGGGTGCGGGTGCCGTCGAAAATGGTCTTGGTGATCTGCTCGCGGTCGATCGCCTTAGAGATTGCCTGGCGACGAAGCTTGCCTTCCTCGCCGCCGAAGTGCTCTTCGTTCTCGTTGATCGTGATCGACTGGAATGCGGCTGCTGGCTGGTTCACAGCGCGCTCGCCAAGCTCGTCTTCGAAGTTGGCCAGTGCAGAATCCGGCACAGCATCGAGCACGTCGAGATTTCCGGAGAGCAGGTCGGCATAGGCCGCGTCCTGCTGGGCGTAGAAGATGAAGTTCACGCCGTCGTTCTGCGCCTTGCGATCACCCTGGTACTCCTCGTTCGGCACCACGATGGCGTCCTGGTTGTGGTTCCACTCCAGCAGCTTGTAAGGGCCGTTCGAGATCGGGTATTCGCCGTACGCTTCCATGTCGTCGAACGCAGACGGGTGAAGCGGCGAGAATGCCGTGTAGCCGAGGCGCTGCGGGAAGTCAGCCTCCGGCTGCTCGAGCTCGATGGTGAAGGTCTTGTCGTCGATAACCTCCAGGCCCTCGAGCGGCTTTCCGTCCTCGTAGCCCTTGATCGGCTCGAAGAAGTACGCGTTCATCTGGGAGTTCTCGACTGCGTAGTTCCACGCGTCGACGAAGTCCTTCGCCGTCACCGGGGTACCATCGGCCCACTTCGTGTCCTTCAGCGTGACACGGTAGGTCTTCTCACCCTCGAGATCGATGGACTCTGCGAGCTCGTTGTGGCTTTCGCCGTCCTTGTCGTAGTAGGTCAAACCTGCGTACAGGACATCGACGATGCGGCCGCCGCCAGTCTCATTCGTATCTGCGGGCAGCAACGGACGCTGCGGCTCGGAACCGTTGGTCAGAACGTAGTTTCCAGCTCCGTCGGCAGAATTGTCGGCGGAGCCACCACATGCGGCAAGGCCGAGCGCCAGTGCGCCGGCGCCGAGGGCGGCAACTGCTTTCTTGATATGCACCTTGACTCCTTGTGTCTTTTCATGTTTTCGCATGTTGTGCTGTCAAACACTCAGCGTGCTCTAAGGAGTCCACCACAATAAACGTAACCTCCCATAATCCGGCCGCCCCGCGCGTGCGGTCCAATGGACCGAAAAATAGAAACTGCGCCGCCACAACCCAGGGGGGATGTGGACGGCGCGGTCGTTGTCGTTGTTGCGAATCTAATTCGCCAACAGCGGGGTGTTACTTCTTGGTGATCTGGTAGTAGAGCGGCACCTGGTTCCAGCCGAAGACAACGTTGTCAACGTCCTCGGAGTAGCCACCGGTCAGGTTCGAGTACCACAGCGGGATTGCTGGCAGATCCTTCAGCAGGATCTCCTGCGCCGCGTTGAGGTCCTTCACGGCTGCTTCCTGGTCTGCTGCACCGTTGGCCTTCTTCAGCAGGTCGTCGAACTCAGCGTTGGAGTAGTCGCCGTCGTTCGAGCCTGCGCCGGTGCCGTACAACGGGCCAAGGAAGTTGCTCAGCAGCGGGTAGTCTGCCTGCCAGCCGGTACGGAATGCGCCTTCGATGGTGCGGTTGGTCACGTCATCGCGCAGGGACTTGAAGTCCGGGTACGCGTTGCCCACTGCCTCGATGCCGAGGGTGTTGCGGATGGAGTTCGCAACAGCATCGACCCATGCCTGGTGGCCACCGTCAGCGTTGTAGGAGATGGTGAACTCGCCGGTGAACGGTGCGATTGCGTCGGCTTCAGCCCACAGACGCTTCGCCTCCTCCGGGTCGTACTTCAGTACCTCAACACCGTTGAGGCTGTCGGAGTGGCCCGGCAGCACCGGGGAGGTGAAGTCCGTGGCCGGGGTGCGGGTGCCGTCGAAAATCGTTGCCGTGATCTCCTCGCGGTTGATCGCACGCGAGATTGCTTGACGACGAAGCGCACCCTCCTCACCGCTGAAGTGGTCGGCCTTCTCACCGATCGTCATGGACTGGAAGATCGCTGCTGGCTGGTTCACTGCACGGTCGCCGAGCTCGTCTTCGAAGGTGGCGAATGCAGAGTCCGGGATGGCGTCGAGGACGTCCAGGTTGCCGGAGAGCAGGTCGGCGTAGGCGGCGTCCTGCTGCGCGTAGAAGACGTAGTCGAGGCCGTCGTTCTGGGCCTTGCGCGGGCCGTCGTACTCAGCGTTCGGGACAACAACTGCGTTCTGGTTGTGGTTCCACTCGGACAGCGTGTACGGGCCATTGGAGATCGGCTTCTCACCGTACGCCTCGATGTCGTCGTATGCGGACGGGTGCATCGGGAAGAACGCCGTGTAGCCAAGACGGCTCGGGAAGTCAGACTCCGGCTGGGTCAGCTCGATAGTGAAGGTCTTGTCGTCGACAACTTCGAGGCCCTCGAGCTTCTTGCCCTCCTCGAAGCCCTTGATCGGCTCGAGGTGGTACGCGCCGAGCAGCGAGTTCTCTACCGTGTAGTTCCATGCGTCGACGAAGTCCTTGGCCGTGACTGGGGATCCGTCGGACCACTTCGCGTCCTTCAGGGTGACGCGGTAGCCTGCGTCGCCTTCCGGCTCGATGGACTCGGCGATATCGTTTTGCACTTCGCCGTCGCCGTCGTAATAGACCAGGCCTGCGAAGATCTGGTCGATGATGCGGCCGCCACCGGTCTCGTTGATGTTGCCCGGTACGAGCGGGTTCTGCGGCTCCGAGCCGTTGACAAGAACGTAGTTGTCGCCACCGCCGTTGTTGGTACCTTCAGCGCCACCGTCTGCAGAATCGTTTGAGTCACCGCAGGCGACCAGACCGAGCGTCAGAGCACCGGCGCCAAGAATCGCCGCTGTCTTCTTCAGTTGCATGTGTTCTCCTTCGACCAAGTATGGAGCCAAGGAATGTCCTGTGGCTCACAATTTGGATGTCCATGTATTTCACCACACTTGACGGTCGCCCGTGCGAAGTTTCACAAATATCTTTTGAAACGCTGTGAGCACCGTGTGTCAGGAGGTACGTGCAATACACTCAAGGCCCGTGGCGTTTGCGTCGCAAAGCAGTTGCACCTGTATGAAAGGACCCTCATGGCCGGTGGCCTCCTCGCACTTCTCGACGATGTCGCACTGATCGCACGACAAGCCGCGGCAAGCGTCGACGATGTCGCCACCTTGACCGCAAAAACATCCACGAAAGCAGCCGGGGTTGTAATCGACGATGCCGCGGTCACCCCGCAATACGTCTCCGGTGTTACTCCGGCGCGTGAGCTTCCGATGATCTGGCGCATCACCAAAGGATCCCTGCGCAACAAGCTGCTGTTTATTCTGCCGATCGCGCTGCTGCTCAACGCGATTGCACCGTGGGCATTGGTCCCGATCCTCATGCTTGGCGGCGCATACCTGTGCTTTGAGGGCGCGGAGAAGATCGCCCATAAGCTTTCCTCCGACGCCGAGGAGCAGCAAGAACAAGCGGTCAATAGAACAGAGCAGGACGAGGATTCTCTGGTCAACAGCGCGATCCGCACGGACTTGATCCTTTCTGCGGAGATCATGATCATCGCGTTGGACGAGGTCAAGGACCAGTCAATTTGGATGGAGGCCGCAGTACTGCTCGCGGTTGGCATTTTCATCACGTTTGCCGTCTACGGCGCTGTGGCACTACTGGTGAAGATCGATGACATCGGCCACGGCATGATCAAGCGTGGCAACGCACCGAAAACCGGTCACGCACTGGTGAAAGGCATGCCGTACGTGCTTAGCACCATCGGCATTATCGGCACTGTTGCGATGCTCTGGGTCGGCGGTCACCTCATTGTTCGTGGCCTCGATGAGGTCTTCGGCATTGACTGGCCACACCACATCATCGAAAAGGGTCAGGAACTCGTCGGTGGCGGTGTGCTTGGCTGGTTCGTGGACACCGGCGTCTCGCTCGTCGTTGGCCTGATCGTCGGCTTCATCATCGTCGGCATCGTCACTGCTGTGGGCAAACTGCGCGGTGGTGACGCATCCGAGCGCTCCCAAGAGACTGCCCCGACGGACGCTGCGTAGGCTGCGCCTACAATGCGCCCATGGCACAAAAGCTTTACCCACTGGCTCCATCCACATGGGGTGCGGCCGTTGAAATCCCCGTAGATCACGTCTCCCAAGCGGCGTTGTTCTCGGATTTCGCTGGTAAGCGAGGCACCTCCTATGTGCCCGTCGTGCTTGAGGCGAACCCCCTCAACGCGTCGTGGCGTTTGCGGCTACACAATGCAGCATCGCAAAACAGCATGCTGGCTGGACCAGTGCTTGGGGAGGTTTCGCCGCAGTGGCGTTCGCTTTTCGACGAGGTGGAGCGCGTCCACTCCTCAATCCTGAAACCCGTTGCCCTGGCGGCAGTGAAGTTGGAACGCGACATCGGCCAATTCGAGGTCAACTTGTTGCTGCCCGAGCCCCAGTTGGCGGTTCCGCGCAACAACGCACCTGAGACTGCCTCTGTCCTGCGTGCCGGCGACATGTTGGTCATCGACACCACCGAAGGGGAATTTAACGCGGCAGATCTAGCACACCGCTCCCCTGGCCAATGGTTCGTCGGATTGCAAGCGCTCGGCGACACCGCCGTCGCGACCCTGGATGGCAAGGTGCTCGGCTCGCTTGCGGAGCCCGAGGTCGTCGAATGGGTTCGCTCCTACGAGCACGGCAACCTTTGGGCACGCGCGATCCTGCTCGACGGCATGGCGGCGCTGGATGCCGCAAGCCCGGACGAAGGCACCGACACCGTCCCGCCGCTATCGGCGGCGCCGGTGCGCCAGATCACGCCGTGGCAAGTGATCGACTTTCCGGACGGCAGCTGGGCCATCACCGTGGAGCGCGACGCAGCGATCGACCCCCAAGACACGGTGCACCCGAAGCACACCGCACGCTATGTCTCGCTCGAGGGCAAAGGCCGCCCAGACGAGCTCGACGCACCGACGGAGATGTTCGCGCGTCTCGACGAGACCGAAACACCCGACAAGCCCACAGCGCCCGCAGCGCCCGCGAAGCGCCCGGACGCAACACGAGTTGCGCAGAACGACCGCCCAGAGGGCTACCTCACCGAGGTGGAGAAGGTCCAGCTCAGGAGGCGGAACCGGAAGCGTCGTCGTGGTGGAAGGCATCGTCGATAAGCAAAAGCTCCTATGGTGGGAACCGTAACGAACCCGAAGTTTAAGGAGCGATCATGGCTGACCATGGACCGAATCCGTACGTCGTTGACATTGAAAAGGCGACGCTTGATAACGAGGCGTTCCGCGACACCCTGTGGACCGGCAAGTTCCTGCAGCTGACCGTCATGACCATCCCGCCGGGCGGCGAGATCAGCGCTGAGATCCACGACGGTCATGACCAGTTCCTGCGCCTCGAAGAAGGCGAGCTGCGCGCAATGATCGGCGCATCCGAGGACGACCTCGAAGTCGACGAAGTGATCAAGGATGATTGGGCAGCATTCGTCCCGGGCGGCAAGTGGCACAACTTTGTCAACGAGTCCGACAAGCCGGCAAAGCTGTACTCCATTTACGCACCGCCGGAGCACAAGCCGGGTACCCGCCACGAGACCAAGGCGGACGCGGATAACGACCCGGATGAACACGACGCTGTCTAATCCAAACACAGGCAACGTACAGTAATAACGTCACGGCCCCGAGCACCTGCCGGGGCCGTTTTCGTTTGCTACATTCTAAGGGCTTATTCACACGCAATTCGACATCTTTGTTTAAGAAGGCCCTCCCATGCGTTTCCCCTCTCGTCGCAACGCTTTGCTGTGTGCAACCACCGCAGGCAGCTTGCTTCTCGCCGGTTCCGTATGCGCCCCCGCGCACGCCCAGTCCAGCCTGAGCTCTTCTAGCTCGTCTGGTTCGTCCGGCTCGTCGCGCCCCTCATCGCCGTCGAACGAGTCCTACACCTTCCCGAAACCACCTGAGAAGCGCGCGTCCGACCCTGTGACCATGCCCGACGGCACAATCGTGCAGGTGATGGACGATGTGCTGGGCAAGTATTCGAAGCACGTCGGGTTTAAGGACGGCGACCTGGGTGCGATGGCGCCGCTGAACAACAGCAAGGAGTTTGCCATGATCTTCGGCGACTCCTTCCGCGAATCCATCAAGGGCCCCAAGAACGAATGGTTGAGCCCGGTTGGTGTTGTGGCGAAGATGAACGACGACGGTTTTATTGAAATCGTCCGCCCCCTGAACAACGGACGCCGAGTGGAAAGCCTGGTGTCGTACCACCACACTGACAATCTGACGCTTATCCCGTCGGATGTGATCAACCTCGACGGCACCTTGTACATGCAGGGCATGTGGAACAAGGGCATCGGTAACGTGCTCTACACGGAGATCTGGAAGTCCACTGACAACGGCCAGACCTGGAAGTCGATTTCCAAAACCCCAACGAATTACATTCCGGGAGGCCTCGGCGACCTGATCACCTGGGAGAAGGGCCCGGACGGCTACGTGTACGTGATGTCGAGTGCCTTCACCCGCAAGGAAAGGGTTTTCCTTTCGCGTTTTAAGCCGCAGGACATTGCGGATCGCAGCAAGTGGGAGCTCTACGACTACTCCGAACCCGACGCCGACAAGAAGTGGAGCAACGTCGCTGCCCCAATTCTGTCGGACGGTGTCAAGGCCGGCGAGATGAACCTGCGCTACATCAACGGTCACTGGGTGCTCGTGATGTTCAACGAGGAGAAGCTGGCCATCGAGGTACGAATTTCCGACACGCTTGAGCAAAACTGGGACAACGTGCCCGTGGCGACTATTGCCAAGCACGGCTCCTGGCTCAGGCCGCAAAATCCCAAGAACTGGTCGCAGCCTTACGGCGGCTACATCGTGCCTGGGTCCACGATTGACAACATGGACATCGTCGTTTCCCAGTGGAACACCGGCACGAACGACCGCTACATGTCCACCCAGTTCAACGTGAAGGGCCTGGACACCTTCTTCGGCATCAACATGGACGAGGCTATCGAGGACGACAAGGTCCTGGAGGTCGAAGAGCACGCCGCCACCGACACCCCGGACATGCAATCCGAGGAAAACCTGGTCCAGAGCAAGCCAGAGACGCTCCTGTCCTCCGAGGACAACGACGCTCTGCGCACCACAGGCATCGTGTTGGGCGTCGTCGCCGCACTTGGCGCGGCTGGCATGCTGGTGTTCCCGTATGTGAAGGATCAGATCCCGCAGCAGGTCGTCGATATGCTTCCGCCTCAGATTCGACAGATGCTCGGCCTCTAGCCACCCCTGGGAAAGCCCAGTATCATCTCGGCAGTGACTGTCCCTGTAAAGCGCTCGCCGTGGCCTGCTCTCTGGAGCATGATGCTCGGGTTTTTCATGATTTTGGTGGATTCCACCATCGTCTCCGTAGCCATCCCGGCGATCTCTGACGGGTTGGAGGCGTCATATAACGAGGTGTTGTGGGTCAACAGTGCTTACCTGCTCGCCTACGCGGTGCCGCTGCTGATCACGGGGCGTCTCGGGGACCGCTTCGGGCCGCGCACGATCTATCTGATCGGCCTGACAATCTTTACTGTTTCTTCGCTGGCGTGTGGCTTGGCGGGAAGTTCGGCTGCGCTCATCGCCGCCCGGGCCTTCCAAGGTTTGGGTGGCGCGCTGGTAACGCCGCAGACGATGTCGGTGATGATCCGCACGTTTGCACCGAAGGAACGCGGCGGCGCCATGGGTGTGTGGGGTGCGACTGCCGGCCTTGCCACGGTGACCGGACCTCTGCTGGGCGGTGTGCTTGTCGACGCCGCCGGGTGGCCCTGGATCTTCTACGTCAACGTCCCAATCGGCATCATCGGCCTCATCCTGGCCTGGATATTTGTGCCGAAGCTGGAGCAGAATAACCGCCACTTCGACTGGCCCGGGGTGGTGCTCAGTGCGCTTGGCATGTTCTGCCTGGTCTTCGGCGTGCAGGAGGCCCAGCAGTTCGGTTGGGACTGGCGCGTGTGGACCCTGCTCGTCGTTGGCGTTGTTGCGATGGTGTTCTTCTTCCGCTGGCAGTCACGCCAATCCACGAACGCATTGGTGCCGCTTGCACTTTTCGACGACCGAAACTTCTCCCTCGCAGCCTTCACCATCTCCACCGTCGGCTTCGCGGTATCCACTTATGTAATTCCGTGGATGATCTACATCCAAACCGTCGGCGAGCTCTCCCCTACCCACGCCGCGCTGCTGATCTTGCCATCCGGCTTGGTCTCCGGCGTGTTGTCGCCGTACATCGGCAGACTCACTAACACGCACGACCCGAAGCCGTTCGCCATAGCGGGAATGACGCTGGCGGCGCTGAGCATCGGAGCAACCGCACTGATCACAACACCTGGGGTTGACCCGAACTGGATGTATGCCATTTCGGTGATCTACGGCGTGGCCAACTCGATGATGTGGGGGCCACTTTCCATGATTGCCACCCGCAACCTGGACCCAAAGTTGGCGGGTGCCGGTTCGAGTGTGTACAACACCACCCGCCAGATTGGTGCAGTGATCGGATCGGCAGCAATTGCCGCGATGATGTCCGCGCAGCTCGATTCGCGGTTGGGTACACACGCGGGTGCGAACGGCGGCGCCGCGGAGACACCGCCAGCATCGCCAACTGCATCGCCAACGCAGGTTTCCGGCCCCCTTCCGGAGTTTTTGCACGAGCCGTTTGCGGCTGCGATGGCAACGTCGATTTGGTTGCCGTGCCTCGTTATCGCCACCGGCGCTCTGACTGCCTGCTTCTTTGCAAAAACCAAGTCCTGGGGCAGCGCCTAGAGAGGTAGGACCGTAGCGGAACAGCGCCTAGGTTGGTGCGCTTAAGGGCGCGGCATGATGCGAACGCGGTCCCAGTCACCGTGGTCATTGAGCACGTAGGCCACGCGATCCGAGTTCGAGCGGTCGTCCCAAAGGTTGAAAAATTCGAAGTGGTTCGGCTCCACCCGCCAGAGGTTGAAGCGGTCACCATCGACAACGCGCGACGCAGCGCCGCGGATGCGCACTGCCCGGCGCATGGGCTGCCACCAGAAATTCAGCGCAGCGGCCCAGCTCTTCTCAAGCTGGTCCACCTTGGCCGTTCCTGTCGCGGTTCCGAAGTGGAAGCCGTCGGAGTTGAGGTACAGAAGGTCGACGACTCGCGCATCGGGCTGACCGTTGTCGTCCACCGTGGCCACGGTGACCGCAGTAGGGTCGCCGACTTCGTTCTCAACGGCTTCTTTAAACCACGTGGCAAACAGTTCGTTCGGGTCCGCAGGAATATTGTCGGGATCAAACTTTCCCAGCGAGATATGTTGCTTGGGTAGCTCACCGATATAATCCTGCGACAAGTAGATCATGCAGCGATCGTAACAACTGGTCCGACCCTGTGCTGGTATTTCCCTTATGAACTCCCCACGGCGTAAACCTCGTGCGCCAAAGCGACGCATCACGGGCACCTACCCCATTGCTTCAGGCCACGCGGCCATCATCGCGGATCCGGACCGCGACGGCGGCTACACGTTAGAGGTGAATAACGTCCCGTCGTCGTATGTGGTGCCCGGCGCGCCCGAGGTGTTGGAGTACGACTACATGCGGTGGATCGCGGGGTTTATCCAGGGGTTTGTGGAGGACCGGCCCCTCGCGCCGTTTGCTGCGGTGCATCTGGGTGCTGCGGGGTGTGCGTTGCCGAGTTATGTGCAGCATCGGTGGCCGAGCAGCAACGTTGCGGTGGAGCTGGATGGTCAGTTGGCGCGGTTGGTGCGCGATGCGTTTGATCCGCCGGTGGCGATCAAGGTGGCGGAGGCGCGCGCGTTTACGCATGCGTTGCTGGAAGGTTCGGTGGATGTGATTGTGCGCGATGTGTTCGCTGGCCCGGACACGCCCCGCCCACTAACCACGGTGGAGTTTTATCGGGCAGTACATCGAGCGTTGTGTCCAGGTGGGTTGTTTGTGGCGAACATTGGAGATGCCGCTGGTCTTGCACGCACGCGTGCGGAATTAGCGGGTTTGAGCGAGGTGTTTCGCCACACCATGGTCGCGGCAAGTGCGCCGGTGCTCGCCGGCGGCGCGTACGGCAACGTGGTGGTCGCGGCGTCTGATCAGCCGTTGCGGTGTTGTGCTGACGTGCCGTCGAAGTTGGGGCAATTGCTTATCGACGACACCCCGCCCCACCACGACTAACCCACCGCAAGGGACTTCAGAGCCGTAACTCAGTGCCCAGCGACGGCTGGTAGAGCGCGGCGTATTCCGCGGTGAGTTCTTTGAAGTGCGGGGATGTGACCTCGGCTAACGCTGCGATGTAGTCCGGCACCATGGCCTTGGGAATACGCAGTCCCATGGTCAGGTGCGGGATCCAGCGGGCGCCGCGTCCGTCCGGGTTGGCGGCGCTGACGCGCTGGGCTGCCGTGTCGAGGGATTCGGGGGCTTCAAGCAGCCAAGCCACGGTTTGTTTGGATTTGGTGCCGAAGACGACGACCCCGGTTCGTCGTAAAGCAGCCGGCAATTCTGGCGGCAGGATGACTGCCGCCTCCCCGATAGCGTTGCGGTGCATGGTCGGGGCGAAGGTAACCGAGATGTGCGGCCGTTGGTGCTGCTGCGGGAAGCCCCGCTCCGCGAGCTCCGCGTAGATCTGCCGAACTGCGCGTTCTTCCTCCTCCGGGATGCGCAACAAAATATTCTCGGGTGACACGCCAGTAGCGTACCTATTTACATGAGTATTGTGGCTGCATGAATCCTTTCGAGCGCGCGCTGGCCGCCGCACCCGATTACGTTCCGTCGTATTTATCCAAGGTTTCACCGGGGGACTTTTCGCTTATCGACGACACCTGGCAGATCCACGCCCGCACCTACACCGGCAGCGACGCGGTGTACGGCTTGCGCCTCGGCGAGGACGACACCGTGGAGACCGTGACCATCAACAGTGTGGTCACGCCCGATATCCCCGAGTTGCCGCAGCGACCGGTGACGCTTCTGGACTGGTACGACGCCATCGTCTACCTCGACGGCTGCGGGCGCGAAGCCGACCGCCAAGACCCGCGCTGGCACGGCGACAATCTGGAATCCGAACTCGAGCGCGCCGAGCACAACGTGGTCGAGGTGTCCTACACCCCGGTGCGCCTGGAAGCGTTCGCCGACCCGAAGGCCTGCGAGGACTACCTCAACCGTGTCCTTTCCTCCAGCCCAGTGCGAGTCGAGGTACGCGAGCTGTCCTGGCCGGGCAATGCGACACAAACCGGGCTTGGGGATGCCAGCCTCATCGCCGACACCGGCCACCCCGACGCATACTCCCCAGGCCCCTACACCACCTCGATCGAGCCAAACCAGTGGTACGAGATCCTCCAGGACATGGGCTACGCCTCCTACGTCTACGCCCAGTACATGGACGCCGCCGCAAGCACCCAGCCAACCCAGTGCGGTGCGGCGACCGCGTACCGGATCTCTGACCTGCCGGAATACGTCGCCTTCGAACCGTCGGCTGAGTACAACTGGTGGGCACTGTGCTTTCCCGACCTGAACTTCATGCTCAAGGTCTCCCCTGACGCCACGCTGCTGTACATCACGGTGGATAACAACGGCGGAAGTGTGGTCGTCGAAAATAAGCACCAAGTGCCGTACGCCAAACGCCACGAACTCCAGGAACGATTCCAGCGCAGGTGGGGCCACCTTGCCGACGACTCCATCCCGCACACCGACGCCGAAATCGACGCCGCAATCGCGACCGCACTCGAAGCCATTGGGGGTAAATGATGAGCACACGCTTTACCACCGACACCGTCGATTCGCTGCCACCGATGGACACCGACGACGGCTGGTCCCACAAGGGCTGCAACTGGACCAACGCACCGTGTGGCGACACCGCACAGTACTTCGTGTCCTATCCCTGCCCCGAACATGGCTCAGCGCACGCGGGTGAAACGCTGCTGTTCTGCCCACGCCACTATGCACTCAGCCTGCTGTACGTGGCCGAGGTCGCTATGCCCGACGGCGACCTGGACTTCGCCGACCTCGTGTTGGAGCACGGGGCGCTCTAGGCGATTCCCCAGCGTCCCCCTAACTCACCCCCAGACACTTGACGCCAAGCCAGGCGTGCCTTACCTTACCTCCGAGGCTTGTAAGGTAAGCCTAATCAATATTTAGAAAGGTACTGGGTTGAAGCTCATCCAGCGCGCAGGGGTAGCCATTGTCTCCGCTGCAACAGTTCTCGGCCTCGTCGCATGCTCCGGCGAGACCCAACCACAAGACACCACCGCAACGTCGGCGACATCCGCCACGGCGTCCTCGACACGCAAGGCGGACGGTAGCGTCCACGTCACAGACGCTGCGGGACGCACTCTCGAATTCGACGAGCACCCCGACCGCATCGTCCTCGCCGAAGGACGCGCAGTCTTTGCTACCTCTGCTCTGCAAGATGACCCATTCGACAACATCGTCGCCTACGGCCAAGACCTGTTTAAAGCCGCACCCGCATTCCGCGAGAAGCTTTTCCAGCAGTTCCCGGAAGCCATCGACATGCCCATGATCGGCTCGATTCAAAAGGGTGACGTCACGGTGGAAAACCTGCTCGCTCAGGATCCGGACGTAGTCATCATGACGCTCGACCAGAAAAAGGCCACCGAAGAAAGCGGCTTCCTGGCGGACATGGACGCCGCCGGCATCACGTACGCCTTCATCGACTTCCGCCAAAAGCCACTGGAAAATACTACCGTTTCCATGTCCCTGCTCGGCGCCCTGCTGGACAAAGAAGATCGGGCAGCGAAGTTCAACGACTTCTACGACACTAAGGTCCGCACTGTGACAGACCGCGTCGCAACCATCAAGGACCGCCCCGACACCTTGGTGTGGACTGCAGCCGGGTTCACCGACTGCTGCAGCGTCGCAGGCGATGTCCACCTGGGCACCCTGGTCACCGCTGCAGGCGGGCATAACCTCGGACCTGATGTCATCAGCGTTGACTCTCCAAAGCTCACCGCAGAGAAGCTGGTAGAGATCAATCCGGAGAAGCTCATCGTCACTGGTGGTGAGTGGGCCCGCGATCCGAACAAGACCGAGCAGTTCCAGCATGTCGAACTCGGCTACCAGGCCGACGCCAACACAGCACTTAAAACCTGCTCTGGTCCGTTGGAGATCCCCGGCATCGAGCTGCTCGACGCCCCGAAGAACGGCAACTACTACGCCATCTACCACCAGTTCTACGACAACCCGTTCAACGTGTTCGCCCTCGAAGCGATTGCGAAGTGGCTGCACCCCGAGGAGTTCAAGGACCTCGATCCGGCAAAAGAGTTCGAAGAGTTCCACGACGAATGGCTGCCGTACGACTACAGCGGCACCTTCTTCGTCAACGCGTCGGATGCTAACTCCTAATGGCTACAGCGGTAACACCTCCAGTCATGTATGACGAGACAGAGGCAATGGAGGCGATTGCGACGTACCGGCAACGGGGTCGTCGCAAAGCAATCGCGATTGCGGGGCTCACCCTCGCCGCGGTTGTGAGCTTCCTCATCGCAGTCATCGTCGGTCCGTTGGACATTTCGCTCGGCCAGGTTTGGAATGCGGTTTTCCGCCCTGAACTTGTCGACGAGCAAACGCGCACCGTCATCCGCACCCTACGCCTTCCGGCTGCGATCATGGCAGTCCTCGTCGGCGTAGCACTGTCGCTCGCAGGCGCGCAGATGCAGACAATCCTGGACAACCCGCTAGCGGAACCGTTCACCCTCGGTATCTCCGCAGCGGCAGCCTTCGGCGCGGCAATGTCCATCGTCATCGGTTGGGTGGTGTTGCCGAACGCTCAACTCAACTTGGCGTTCACCGCAGCATTGTCGGCACTTGTCGCAGTCGCCATCGTTGCTGCGGCCGCAGTGTGGAAAGGTGCGAACGCCGAGTCGATGATCCTGCTCGGCATCGCCCTATCGTTCCTCTTCCAGGCGCTACTTTCGCTGTTGCAATACGGCGCGAACACCGAAGCGCTCCAACAGATTGTGTTCTGGACAATGGGCTCGCTGCAACGCGCGAACTGGACCACCACGTCCATTCTTGCCGTGGTTATTGCAGTCGCCATCCCGTTTTGCGTTGCCAATTCATGGCGGCTTACAGCGCTTCGGCTTGGCGACGACCGAGCCGCCGCCCTCGGTATCAATGTCGCCCGGCTCCGCATCACCACCCTGCTCGTCGCTTCAGTGCTCGCAGCAGCCTCGGTGGCGTTCACCGGCATCATCGGTTTTATCGGTCTCGTCGGCCCGCACGTGGCCAGGATGCTGGTCGGCGAAGACCAGAAGTTCTTCCTACCCGCCTCAGCTGCAGCTGGGGCAATGCTGCTCAGCGTCGCTTACGCCGTATCCCTTTCCATTATCCCGGGCGTGGCGATCCCGATCGGCATCATCACGGCGCTCGTCGGCGTGCCATTCTTCATCTTCCTCATTTTCACCCGCAACCGGCGGAAAGGCTGAAACCATGGCAGTCCAAGTAGACGACCTGACAGTGAAATACGGGCGCAGCACCATCCTCGACTCCATGTCGTTCGGCCCGCTAACTGAAGGCAACGTAATCGGCCTGCTCGGCCCAAACGCCGCCGGAAAATCAACGCTGATCAAGACCCTGGCAGGCATTAAAACGCCAACGTCCGGCACCTGCACAATCACTCTCGACGGTGCGACTGTCTCCGACGCTAACCGCCCTCACGTCGTCGGTTATGTACCACAGGATCTGCTCACTGGAGCCTCGCTCACCGCGTTCGAGTCCATCGTGATCGCAGCCCGGCGCGGCGGTGGCTCCACCGAAAATCCCGTCGAAGCCACAGCACGCATCATGAGCCGGCTCGGAATCACAGCGCTTGCAGACCGCATGATGTCCGCCATGTCAGGCGGCCAGCGACAACTCGTCGGCATCGCACAGATGTTGGTACGCGAGCCTCGCATCTTGCTTCTCGACGAGCCCACCTCCGCCCTCGACCTCCGCCACCAAGTCGACGTCCTCCAGCTGGTCCGTGAGGTCATCGCAGGCACCGACAAGCTGGCAATCGTCGCCATCCATGACCTCAACCTCGCTGCCCGCTACTGCGACGAGCTACTCGTTATGAAAGGCGGCAAGACGATCACCCACGACTCCCCCAACGATGCGTTCACACCCGAACTGTTGGAGCAGGTCTACGGCATCCGCGCCAAAGTTCTCCACGACGGCAACGTTCCTGTCATTTGCCCAGTGTAGGTGCCAGCACAGATCCAGGGCAGGTGCTGAATACCCCGCTTGACGCGCCGACGACAGCAGCAACCGTCGACTACATCTACCTCGACGTTCACAATCCGAGAGACCCGCTAGATGTCGATGAAGTTGAGGCGCTCGTCGACAAGCATGTCCACATGCGCTTCATCGAGGGCAACCTGCCTTTCTCGACTAACCCGGTCTCCCCCGAAAAAGCTCCGTCAGCGAGGGAAATCATGAGGGTTGAAGAGGCGGGTTAGAACGGGCTTCCCCGTCCGTGTCGGGTGAGTTTGGCACACTGTCACCATGACTGATCCAGTACTGCGCTCACGTCCAGGTAATGACATGGCCATGGCCCGCCAGGTCGCTCCAATCCTTGAGCAGATGCTTGGCGCCGGCTACTCCACCATCGAGCCTGGAACCAAAATTTGGACAGCGGCGGTCGCAGGCGAACTCCGACAGTGCATTGAAAACAACCTATTGGAAGGCGCATGGAGTCAGTGGTCAAAGCTCGAGATCCAACTCGAGCACGCATCCCGCGAGGCAGTATTGCTGGCGGCAGAAATGGTTTTCCTGCGCGAACAGCCAGTGCACAAAGCGAAGCCATCAACCCGGCGCGAGCACCTCGAAATCGTCCTTGGTGTGCGAGATGACCTTCCCGATATTCCCGCGCAGATGGCCGAGTGGATCGCGGAGCCGAATGCTGCAGGCTTCAAACCTGGTCAGGGATACTACGGTTCGTTGTGGCGCCACCTAATCTGGATGTCTCGTTTTGTAGAGCATTGGCGATCGCTTGGCGACGACACCCGAAATCGTGCGATGGCCGACCCGTGGATGCTTCAACAGACCATGCTTGATTCAGGTGAGGATCGTGCGGACATCCGCAACGCCCTGCAGTTCCTTATCCGCCCGGATGCGTTCGAGCCTATTTCCTCACTCGGTATGAAGACCGCCATCCGGGACGGGTTTTCTGATCGCATCGAGCGTCGCGAGGGTGAAAGCCCACAAGCCATAGATCGAGACCTTTTTGATATTCGTGCTGCGCTTGCTGAAGAGACGTCCGAACCGTTCCACTTCTGGTCTCCTGGGATCGCTGAGCAATGGAACACTTCTTCTACAAAGCAACTAGCCGATGACGACCAGTTGGAGCCTCGCGGAACCCATTACTGGCTCTTCGCACCTGGTCAAGGTGCAGAGGATTGGGCGAACCAGCGCGATGAAGGAATCATGGCGCTAGGGTGGGACGAGCTTGGGGACTTTGCGCAATACTCGTCGAAGCCCGCTATCCGGAAAGCGCTTGACACTGAACATTCCAACAAGTCGTTTCGCAACGACACTCTGGCTATCTGGCAGTTCCAGTATGAGATTCAGCCTGGTGACATCGTGTTTGCAAAACGTGGCCGCAGCGAGATCATCGGACGTGGCGAAGTGGTCTCTGCGCCACGCTGGGATGCTAAACGCGAGCACTACTGCAATGTCCGAAGCGTGAAGTGGACACATCATGGCTCGTGGAAACTCCCCCAAGACAAGGCTGTAGTGAAGACCCTGACTGATGTCACTCGCTTCACCGAATTCATCGAGCAAACCGAAGCGATCTTCGACCAGGTCCCGGAGACTGAGTCCGCCACGGGTAACGCCGACGTATACCGCAGGGAGCACTTCCTACGCGATGTCTACATGTCTGCCAACCGTTACGACCGACTACGTTCCTTGCTTGAGCGCAAGAAGAACGTGATTCTTGCCGGACCTCCCGGCGTGGGCAAAACGTATGCTGCAAAACGTCTGGCGTTCTCCATGATGGGCGAGAAAGACTCATCCCGCATTCAAGCAGTGCAGTTTCACCAGAGTTACTCCTACGAGGACTTTGTCATGGGGTACCGCCCCACAAGCGAGGGTGGGTTCTCTCTGGCAGAGGGACCGTTTTATTCCTTCTGTGAGAAGGCCCGCGATGATCAGGAAAACAGCTACTTCTTCATCATCGACGAAATCAACCGCGGCAACATATCCAAGATTTTCGGCGAACTGCTCATGCTGATCGAGGCCGACAAGCGTGGTGGTCAGGGGCTGC
This sequence comes from Corynebacterium sp. HMSC075D04, assembly GCF_001815635.1. Taxonomy (NCBI): domain Bacteria; kingdom Bacillati; phylum Actinomycetota; class Actinomycetes; order Mycobacteriales; family Corynebacteriaceae; genus Corynebacterium; species Corynebacterium sp. HMSC075D04. The sequence goes on along the minus strand of NZ_KV821317.1, from coordinate 13,102 downwards.
GCATGCTGTACAACAACGAGGTCTTCACTGTTCCCGAGAACGTGCACATCATCGGCATGATGAATACCGCCGATCGAAGCCTTGCCGTTATGGACTACGCGCTACGTCGTCGCTTCGGCTTCTTCCACATGGGTCCCGGTTTCGCCACCGAACAGTTCCAGCGCTTCGTCGAAGCACAGGAAGCCACCGGTTTGACTGCGCTCGTCGATACGCTTACTGCGTTGAATCGGGAGATTGCGGGGGATCCCGGGCTCGGTCGAGGTTTTGAAATCGGTCACAGCTACCTCTCTACAAAGGAAGCCGGCCAAGACGATCTGTGGCTGACGTCCGTGGTGGAAGACGAGCTGGTTCCGCTACTGGAGGAATACTGGTTCGACCAACCAGACAAGGCAGCGCACTGGGAAACCAGGCTCCGCGGAGCTATCAATGACTAAAACGAAGGTGCTGCTGGCGAACGTCTACATCATGATGGCGTACGCCTTCAGATCGCTCGAGCGTATCCACGACACCACACAGTCCACCACCGAAGTCGACCACCTCCACGACCTGCTTGCAGAAATCGTGCTCGTTGAAGCGACGAGGCAGATCAAACGAGGCCTCGACCATGGGTACCGCCAAGAAACTGCGGAACTGCAAACGGTTCGTGGACGTATTGACCTGCAAGCATCGATCCGGCAGCGCTCCTTTGTGCGGAGTTCCTTGGCATGTCGCTTCGACGAGTTCGTCGCGGACACTCCCGTGAACCAAGCGGTGCGCGCGACGGTGCTGCTTTTGGCGCGACACGGGAAGGTTGCCCAGCATCGTCGAGAAGCATTGGCTCGCCTGCTCCCCGTCTTCGCGGAAGTTACCCCAGTTCACCCGCGATCAATCGTATGGAAAAACCTTCGGCTGAACCGGGTCAACGCCTCCTACCGGTGGCTCCTCGCAGCCTGCGAGCTCACGGTCAAAGGCTTGCTTCCCATCGAAGGATCCGGCAAAGCGCTGCTGCCATGGATGAACGACGAAACCATGAGTACCTTGTTCGAACGATTCGTCAAAGAATATTTCCGCGTCCACCACCCACAGTTTGGCGCGAAGGCAGCGCAGATCCCCTGGGCGGTCGAAGAGGGACACGGACGGCACCAATTGCCTGCGATGCGCACAGACATCACACTGAGTGACGGTAGCTCGATGCTGATCATCGACACGAAATACTACGGATCATCCATGCAGGTCAGCCACTACGGACGCGAGACGATCCACTCCGGCAACCTGTACCAAATCCATACCTACGTAAATAACGCCGCGGCACTCGGCCGCGACGTTTCAGGGTTACTGCTCTATGCCCGCACCGACGGACCTGTGCAACCGGACCTCGACGCTGTCATCGGCGGACACCGAATCGGTGCGACCACGCTCGACCTGACAAAGCCGTGGTCGCTACTACGTGAAGAGCTCGACGCGTTACTCAAACGCTTCTAATCCCACTGGGGGTTGTCCACGTCCACGCCTGCGTTCTTCGCGTGCGCGGTGACCAGTTCGAGCAGGTAATCCTGGGCGCCGTTGTAGGCAGCGTGGAAGCGGTCGTCGCCAACGTACATACGGGCCAGGATGAGCTGGCGCGCCGGGGTGACGTCGTACCACTGGCCGATGCTCGCGCGGTGGCGTTCCACTAACGCCTCGGCTTCCGTCGAACCCGGCGCGACGCCGGCATCGCGGGCCGCAACCAGGTCCTTAGCCAGCGCGTCCTGCTCTTCCTGGAGGCGTTTGAAGTCGCCTTCGCCCATCTGCGCCAGCTTCTCCTGGGACTGCGCCCATTCCGGTGTATCGCCCCAGCGTTGCTGCGCTTCTTCCTGGTAGGCGGGCATGTTCTCGCCGAGGTACTTCTTCATTGCGTCCATGTTGATCGCTCCTTGTGTTGATTCGTTGATGAGTTTTTCGACAGAGGCGAGTTGTTCCTCGAGGGCATCTCGTCGAGAAGCAAGTGCTTGCTTGTGATGCTTGAGGGCGCTTGCGAGGGTGTGCGGGGAGGCGTCGAGAAGCGATGCGATCTCCGCGAGTGGCACACCAACGCCGCGGTAGAGCGCGATAGCTGCGCCGCGTTCAAGATCCGCCTCGGTGTAAATACGGTGGTCCGCCCACGTGCGCTCCGGCTCGATAAGCCCGAGGGTTTCCCAGTGACGCAACGCTTTCGTCGATACGCCAAGAGCTTGTGCTGCTTGCCCGATCGTGTACTCGTTATCCTCTGTCATGATTGTGATTGAACAGGTTGCCGCTGGGGCAAGCGCAAATTGGAGGCGAACATGGACGATGTGCGTGTAGGCGATTCGGAGCGCTCAGCAGCCCTGGACAGGTTGGGCACACTGTTCGCCGACGGCTACCTCGACGTGAGCGAGTTCGAAGAACGCACAGGGCAGGCTGCAGTAGCGCGCACACGTGGCGAGTTAACCACGCTTTTCGACGACCTCCCGGCCGAACCCGCAACACCAGCACAACCGTCCCCTTCGGAGATGGAGCTGGAACGCAAACTCTCCGCGAAGAAGAAGATGGATGCGGCCATGACGGCAACGGGCGTCCTCGGTTTCATCACGTTTTTCGTCGACCTCGATTACGCCTGGGTGGTGTGGCCCGTGATGGGCGCACTGATGATCGCCTGGTACGCGATATTCGATATCTCCGAAGAGGAAGACGAGGTCCTCGAGGAGCTTCTAGAAAAGGACAAGAAAGAGCGTGCTGAACGGCTCAAGCTGGCCTACGAGCGTCGCAAAGAACTTGGGAAATAGCCGGATATTTCCTGTGCACGGCGGTTAGAGTTGGCGCATGATGTTGCGTCGCGCGCTCGCGCTTGTTACTGCCAGTTCCGTTGCGTTCGTCTCCGCCTGCGCGGGTGGGGATTCCAGGGAAACCGTCGTGGTCACCTCTGTGAAGTGGGTCAACCCCGATGGCTCGGAGGTTGAAGGGGAAGATGATCCGGATGGTGAGAAGGGGTCGTCGACAAGCGATTGGCGCGAGCTGTACGAGAAAGTCCTCGACGCGCCAGGCGAGCAGGATTTCGAGGTTCCGCTGGCCACGGATGGCGAATTAGATTTCACACTGAACGGTAATTACAACTACGCGCTCGTTGAAGCCAACGGTGGCGGCAACCCGGAACTGCTGCTCAGCCAGTGAGGCGACAACATGTACTCGGACCGTTATGCCAGTGTCTTGGTGTTCACGACGGACGGTGGGGCGCTGGAAGCTGCTGACCAATCACTTGTATACGGCGCCGCTGGAGCCGGTGGTTTCCGGGCTGGTCTCTTTGCCTCCCAGCTTGGGCGTGGCCTGTACCAGACCACGCACTCTTCGGGCATGGGCGAGGGCCAAAGTACCTGGGTAGATCTGGAGGGCGCCTCGTTGGTTGCATCGCAGGAATCCTCTGATTTCTACGCTATGAATCCGTCTCCGCTACACCTGGTCATTGACTGGATGACACTCGAAGACCGAGCACCGCTTGAAACTGGCGAACTCACCGTTCACCTGGAGGAAAGCACTGTCGAGCGCGTCGGCGGCGAGGACGTTGTTATCGAGGGCACTGTGGTGATGAAAACTGGTGCCGAGCTGCAACCCGAAGGCATGCCAAACGGCGAGGACCCCTCGAGCGAATACTTCCTGCTTGAGCTGGATTCGCCTCAGGAATTCACGGATTACCAGCACGCCGGATCCGTGTACACAAAGTCCACGGATTCCGTGAGCCTGGGGCGTCGGGAGATCGGCGCCCGTGGCCACCAGTACCTCCAAAACCTGGAGTGGGAGAAGGTCGTTGGACAACGCGTGCGGCTGACGGTTGCGCCTCAGTACATGCACTTCCAGACCGACGCCGGAATGCCGATGGGCGCGCTTCGCGTTGGGCGCTACGAGAAGGTGGAGATTCTTTAAACGTTCGAATCTATGTTCGAACATGGCGGGGTGATGTCTTGAGGGGTTGATAGGTTTATGGCAACTCACGAAAGGAGGGGCCATGACCAGCGAAATCACCCAATGCGTCAACGATATTTCCGCTGCGCTTCGCACATTGAGCACGCTTTTCGACGACCCCTCCACCCTCGTGTTTGACGACATCCGCCGCGACATGGAACGCCTGGAAGAACAATTTAAGAAGAAGGCAACCATCGACGCCGCGTTCGCTTTTATTGCCGAACGCGACGACGCCGGCCGCATCGTCGGCGCCAACTACCCCAACGCGTACCTCCAGCAATACCTCGACCTGTCGAAGGGCGAAGCCTACAACCGCCTCGAGCGCGGCCGCTTGCTGTTTGGCCCACCGCCGGAGCCTGCTGCTCCCCCGGTTGAGGAAGACCAGGATGACGACCTTTTTGGTGCCGCGGACGAGGACCGTCAGGAGCAGCAGGAGCAGCAAGAGCAGCAGCGGGAACAGGACCGTCAGAAGCAGCAGCAAGACGACGCCCGCAAGAACTCCTCCCAAGTCAGCGCCGAAAAGCAAGACATCATCCGGCGCGAACTGGACAAACTTCTCAAGGCCGCCGCCGGCGAGCGCACCCGCATCTACGCCGACGCCATGGCCGAAGCGCTCCTGCGCAGCCCGGAAGACCTCCGCCAGTTCGTCCGCCGCGCCGTGGCCGAAGCGAACCGGAAGCACGCTCCCCACTCGAACCCGAATGCGGGGTATGAAAACCGAGGTTTGTCGTTTGGTCGTCGTAAAGCAGATGGCACCGTGGACATCCTCATCAACGCCACCGCCGGCGCCGCCGCGTTGATCAAGGCGCACGCGGACAAAGGTCTCGCGCCGAACTCCAACCTGCCCGCCGACCAACACAACGAGGTCGATTCCCGCACCCCACGACAGCGGCGCTTCGACCAGTTCTTCGCTATCTTCCAGCAGTACGAACAGGACTGCCAGAAGAAGAACGGCGGGGCGGCTTCGGTAGTGATCTCGATGACGCTCGACGACCTTGCCGACGGCGACGCCTCCATGCTCTACGACACCAACACCGGCATCGAAGTCGACTGCTTCGACCTCATCCGCCTTGGCATGGACGGAACCACCGACTTCCTCCTCCAAGTCGACGGCGTCACCTCAGTGCCGCTGTGGATGGGCCGGACCGCACGACTCGCCTCGGTCGAACAGCGCATCGCAATGTTCGCCATCCAAGGCGTGTGCTCCTGGCTGGGCTGCACCACCCCAATGACGGAGTGCGAAGCCCACCACATCCTTGCCTGGATCAAGGGCGGCAACACGGACATCGAAAACCTCACCGGACTGTGCCGCGAACATCACAGGTGCAACAACGACAACAGAGACGGCTCCTTGAACAAGGGGTACATGGATTACGACCCCCAAACAGGCAAAGCCGGGTACCGAAAACACCCCTTTGACCCGCTGAAATACAACCAATCAGTACCCGCGAAACACTCCGCAGTCAGCAGAATTTACGCAGCCAAAGGAAGATGCGACTGCGCCCGGACCGGGACACTCGACCCTGCCCTTTACCCGCCGGGTTACCCACCGGGCCACCCACCTGGTAGCCCACCGATGCCCAAAGGTGCCTAACGGTGCCTACCCTCGAAGGCATGCGTATTTTCACCGTCGGCCATTCCAACCTCGAGTTTGACCAGTTCACTGACATGCTCGAGGCTTCCGGCGTGCGCTCCATCGTGGACGTGCGCAAACTCCCCGGCTCCAAGAAGTACCCCTGGTTCAACGACGACCACCTCGCCGAAAACCTACCCGAGCACGGCATCGCCTACTCCCGAAACGAAGGCCTAACCGGGCGGCGCAACGTCTCCAAGACCATCCCCTTTGAGGTCAACGGAAACTGGCGCAACCGCAGCTTCCACAATTACGCGGACCACGCGCTTGGCGACGAGTTCGCGCAAGCCCTCGCAGAACTCAGAGACCAGGCCATCGAAACCCCAACGGCGATCATGTGCTCGGAAGCAGTGTGGTGGCGCTGCCATCGCCGCATCATCGCCGACCACCTCCTCGCCCACGGCGACGACGTGCAGCACATCATGGGCATGACCCAGCATGGCCCCACCCTGACCCCCGCAAAGCTCAACGACGGCGCCACCGTCGGCGACGACAAAAAGGTGCGCTACCCGGCACAAGAAACCGAGTAGCGCACCTCGAGTTTTAACCCTGTGCTCTAGCGAGAGTGGCTAGCGAGTGCGATTAGTTAGAACGACGGCGCAGCAGCACCAGGAAGCCAGCAACCACGAGGGCCAAAACGCCCAGGCCGATCGCGACGTTGCGCCAGGAAGCCGATGGCTCGGCCTCTGCTTCCGGAGAAGCGTCCGCGGAGGAATCCGCACCCTCACCACCGACGACGCCTCGGATCCACTCGGCCTGCTCGGCGACCGGCGCCACCGCGACGGCGGCGTTGGAGGTCATTTCCTCCTCGGTCGGGTTCTCGGGATCCTCGAACAGGCCGGCTGACATGACGCCGGCAACCTTGCCGTCGGCGAAGATGGCGCCGCCGGAGTCGCCCGGCTGGATGCGGGCGCCGTTCTTGAGGGCGACCTCGAGGGCGGTTGGGGCGTCGAAAAGGGCGAGCGGGGAATCGCCACGCACCTCGGCCTCGGCGGAGGGCAGCTTGGTGGAGCCGCCCGAGCCGTCGGAGGACCAGCCGTAGATGTTGACTGCGCCGGCGGGGACCTCGTCGGCAACCTCTGCAAACGTGTCTAGCTGCATTTCCTCTTCGGTGTGGAGCAGGGCGATGTCGCCGCGCGGGGCGATCTCGTGGCGGTCGACCTTGTAGACGCGCTGGTCGTCGCCCTGGCCGGTGCGCACCGAGCCGCCCGGCTTGGCGGCAGCCTCGACGCAGTGGCGGGCGGTGATTACCCAGTGGGGGTCGATGGCGGTGCCGGTGCAGACGCCGTCGTCGGGGTCGGAGTCGTCGACACGCACGGAGACCACGGGCTTGGCCTCGTCGGCATCACCGGCGAAGGTGGTGCTTTCCATCGCCCATGCGGGTTGGGCGACGAGGGCGCCTGCGACGGCGAGGCTAGCTGCGTACTTTTTCACGATTGTTCTCCTTCACTACCGCGGTGATGCGGCGAATTACAGTTTCAAGCGGCCCGCGCGGAAATACCGCGAGCCATACGTAGGCGATCACGATGGCGCCGCCCACGGTCACCCAGACGTTGAGCCATTCGGCGGTGAGCACGTGGATGCAGTACAGGGTCAGCGGCATCCGCCCCAGCGGCGCGAGCCATCCGAGCCACCGTTGCGCCAGGCAGCACAGGGAGCAGATGCTTATCGACGCCCCCACGCTGCCCACAACGTCTATGAGCCCGCCGGTGTGTCCGGTGGCGTCGAGAAGCGGTGGCAACGGTGTGGTCCAGCGCAGCGCCACATCCAGGGCGAACAGCGCCCCGCCGACCACGAGGCCGGGCCACAACGGCATGTAGCGTTTGAACAGGATGCCGGCGATCATGAGCGTGGCCCACATCATGGGCGGGTACGGCCAGGACGACGGCGCGAGCACCGCCGAGCCAAAAGTGAGGGCGCACGCGAGCCACAGCAACAGTGGTGTGTCCCAGCGTGGCGCCCAGGCGAGCAGCGCCATGCAGACCCCGATGGTGCCGAGCACCACCACGATCGACCCCGAAAATGGGGCGAGCGCGAAGTGCAGGGCGATCAGAAGGATGCCGCGCACGATGAACTCGGCGGGCTGGGCGCGCATGTACCCCATTGAGACACCGGCGATGAAGGCGAACAGTGCGGCCGGGAAGCCGAACAGCACCTGTGCGGTGATGCCGTCTTGGACGGTGAGGTGCGCGACCATCATGGCGACGAGTGCCACCGCGCGGGCGGCGTCGATTCCTACGTTTCGGGTCTGCATGGCTGCGAAAGTTACGCAGCCAGATGTTGCGGTGACGTTAACGTGGGCGCAACACCCCCGCCGATACGATCGGGGCCATGACAATTCGGGTACTTGTGGTCGACGACGAAGCCTATCTCGCCGACGCCATCGCCACCGCACTCAACAACGCGAACATGCAGGCTAGTGCCGTTTACGACGGCCTCGAAGCACGTTCGCGTATCGACGACACCCGCCCCGACGTTGTCGTCCTCGACCGGGACCTGCCGGGGTTGCATGGTGATGAGGTGTGCAGGTGGGTCGTCGATACGCATCCTGCGACCCGGGTGATCATGCTGACTGCATCCGGATCCCTGGACGACAGGCTGGAAGGCTTCGGGCTCGGCGCCGACGATTATCTGCCCAAACCGTTCGAGGTGCCGGAGTTGATCGCGCGGGTTAATGCGTTGGCGAAGCGCAACGCCCCGGCGCGCGGCGAGGTGTACCGCTGCGGTGATGTGCGCCTGGACACCTTCAGGCGCGAAGTTACCCGTGGTGGCGAGACGGTGCCGCTAAGCCCGAAAGAGTTCGCTGTGCTCGAGGTACTCATGGAGGCCGACGGCGGGGTGATCTCTGCCGAGGACCTGCTCGCGGAGGCGTGGGACGAAAACGCGGACCCGTTCACTAACTCCCCGCGCGTGACGGTGTCGCACCTGCGCAAGAAGCTAGGCGAGCCGCGCATCGTGCACACCGTGGCCGGCGCCGGCTACTACGTGGCGGAGGAGGAACGATGAGGCTGAGTTTGCGAGCCCGCATCACGGTGATGTTCGTGGCCACGGTGCTTGGGATGGGGTTGGCGCTGATCGGGCTGGTGTATGCCTACCTGAAGCTCACTCCGGTGCCGGTGACGGCTACGTTCCCCACGGTGGAGGACGGTGTGATCATCGACGGCGCGGTGCCGATCACCAGCGAGATCCTGCGCCGCGTCCTGCTTGCCTCCCTGTCGGTGCTTGCCCTGTTGACCCTGCTTGCGGGCGTGATCGGCTGGTTCGTGGCGGGCTTGGTGATCAAGCCCCTTCGCGACATTGCCGACGACGCCGCCACCGTCACCCGCGGCGACCTCTCAGCCCGCATCACCCACCATGGTCCTGATGACGAAGTCGGCGAACTCGCCGACGCCCTCAACGTCATGCTCGACGAGCTGGCTGGCGCGGTGGAGCGCCAGCGCCGGTTCGCCTCAAATGCGTCCCACGAGTTGAAGACCCCGATCGCGACGATCCAGACCATGGCGGACGTCGCACTCACCGGCGACGACGCCAACCTACGTCCCACCCTCACCCGCGTGCGCGAGGTCAACGCCCGCAGCGCCGACACCGTGGCCGCCCTGTTGCAACTGGCCAACGTGGACGTGCGCGACCGGCAACGCCTCGAACTGGCAGAACTGTGCCGCGAGGTGTGCGCCGACCGCGATGTTCCCGCTGACACCGTGCCCGTGACCGTGGACGCCTCCCCCACCCTGACCCGCCAGGCCGTGGACAATTTGCTGCGCAACGCGCTTACACACGGCCATGACCCTGCGCTCACCCTGCGCAAGGTGGACGGCTTCGCCGAGGTCACCGTGGAATCCGGCGGCGAGGCCTACTCCGCGGCCGAGGTTGCAACCTGGACCGAACCATTCGCGCGCGCCGAACGCACCGCAGGTGCCGGCCACGGGCTCGGGCTGGCACTCGTCGATGCGATCGCGAACGCCCATGGCGGATCCCTGGTGCTTGCGCCGCGGGCCGGTGGTGGGCTCGTCGCAAAGCTATCGCTTCCGGCCTAAAGCTCCCGGATGTAGAGCAGCATGCGGGAGCCTTGCTCGATGTTGGTCAGGCCGTGGCGCTCGTAAAAGCGGCGCGCATCGGTGTCTACCTCGTCGACGTTGATTTGTAATTCGCCGGCGCTGTGCTTGCGGATCTCCTCGAAGACCCGCTGCAGCAGCGCCGTGCCGACCCCGCGATTGCGGTGGGCAGGTGCGACGTAGAGCTCGTCGAGCATCGCCACCGGCCCGTCGTAATACGGGCTCGGGCGCAGGGTGACGTAGGCGAAACCAATATCGCCGGCGAGGAGAACGAAGGCGTCGTCGTGTGCGATGATCTGCGCAAACCGCTCCTCAAGGCCTTCGGGAACCGGGGTATCAAACTCTGTGTTGAAATCGCGCAATAGCTTTGCGACGACCCCCGCGTCCGCTACCTCCGCGACCCTGATCTCGTTGGTTGTAGTCATATGCGCACACCTTAACGGCCCTCTTCTGAAACATTTTGAAGTGACCATTAGAGTATTTCGAGTGCCCTAGCAGGGCAGCATGAGAAAAGTTCGATATTGAGGAGGCCCCGGTTGCGTCATTTCAGCCCACTATTCACGATGGGACCTGCACGACGCGACCACATCCCCGCCTTCCGCACCGCGCTCGGCGTGGCCATCCCCATGTTTACCCTGCTGGCGCTCGGGCGGCTCGACCTTGCCATCTACGCGAACTTCGGCGCTTTTACCGGCGTGTACGGCCGCCATGCCACCCGCGAGGTTCGTCTGAAGCACCACATGCTTGCCGGCACCGCACTGACCTTGATGGTCACCCTCGGCGCCACCATCGCGTGGTTTGATGTCAGCCCCTGGGTCCTGCTGATTGTCACCTCTATTGCGTCGTCTGTGTGGGCGACGATCGCGCTGGCCACCGACATGAAACCGACCGGCTCCGTGTTCGTGATCTTCGCTGTCGCCGCCGTCGGTTCATTGAGCAACCCGGTCCATCCGCTGCTCGCCTGCGCCATCGCAGGCGGCGCGGCCCTGGTGTGCCTTGTTTTAGGTTTGTTCTCTCACCTCATCGGCGAAGGGCCGGGTGGCGACGCGAAGGAAAGCGAAATCCCCACCCGATCCCCCGACGCAGGCCGGGTGCCGCGCCGCCGCCTTGCGGTCGAGGCCAACCGGTTCTTCTTCGCCCCGCTGCTCGCTGGAACCTTAGGCCTGATTTCGGTGACGCTTTTCGACCCCCTCTCCCACTCCTACTGGGCCATGGTCGCCGCGGCCGCTCCCCTAGTGAACTCCCGGTTTAAGGTGCAGTACTTCCGTGCCATCGAGCGCGTCCTTGGCACCCTGACCGGTATCGCTGTGACCGGCTTCCTGCTGTCGCATCACCCGCAGGGCTGGCAGATTGTGGTGTGGATCGTCATCCTGCAGTACCTGACCGAGATGTACGTGACCCGCAACTACACCATCGCCGCCAGCTTCATCACCCCGACCGCGCTTTTGATGGTGCAAGTTGTCGACGCCGCCCCAGTCGTCCCAATGCTGCTCGCCCGCACCGCAGAAACCATGCTCGGCGCCGTGGCCGCCCTGACGATCATCGCGGTGGGATACGTGCGCAAGTACCCCACCGTGGTGCTGCCACGGCGTGGCGACGACCCCTACTAACCGCATTTCCCCAGTTCGCGCATTTTTTATTCGCTATACTGGTGGCGGTTGCCCGTAAAGTTCGATCGGGCTGGGTGAGAAAGGATGGGGTCACAATGACACAAAAGGCGAATACTTCCCGCAAGAGCCGGAAGCTACTCAAGAGCAAGACCGACTTCAGCCGCGACCAGTTGGCCGACCTGTTTGAATCCCTCGCCACCCGCATCCGGGCCGGCGACATCACACTTGGTACCGGAGAATCCGCCCTAGCGATGGAACTGCCAGGTACGTTCCGCACCACGATGGAGGTCACCGACGCACAAAAGCGTCGCGGCATCGAGCGCGAACTCGAGCTGGAAATGAAGTGGTACGTCGATGACAACGGCGCCCCCGTCGATACGGAAGCGCCGGCGTCTGGGTTCACGATCTCCTAGCGTCGCGTATCGCCGAACCCAATGTCTTCTGGCACATCGACCGGTGCCGGGAATGTGCTCGTCGTCGGCGTGCTGGCAGGGCTCGGTGTTGACGTGGACGGCGAGAAGGTCCTCGGGTTGGCGTGGGGCGCAATCAGGGCTTGGATTGATATACCGTCCCTCCAGGTGATCGCATCAGACCAGTACTACAGCTCCGTCGATGCTGAAACTGTCCGATACGAAAGCGGAACACGGGGAGTCGACGTCGAGTTGGAGGTCGACGGTGACGGAGTGGTCGTACACTACCCTGATCTCGCACGGCGGGTCTGATCCGGAAACAACTCTGACTACGCTGGGCGGCATGCAGGACTTGATCATCGCGCCCGGCCCAGGGATCCCCGGTGGCCTTGTCGTCGCCGCGGCGGACCTGTCGGAGCGGTTCGCGAAGGCATCGGGCCCGGGCGGCCAGGGCGTCAACACCACCGACAGTAAGGTGCAGCTCTCCATCGACATCGCGGAATGCGCATCGCTTTCCGACGCCCAGCGTCGCTGCGCCCTGCGCAACCTCGAACACCGCCTGGACGGCACGGTGCTCACCGTGAGCGCATCGACGCAGCGCTCGCAGATCCGCAACCGTGCCGAGGCACGCGAACGCATGGCCGCCCTCTTGCGCGAGGCTCTCGCCCCACCGCCTCCCCCGCGGCGGAAAACGAAGCCGACGCGCGGCTCGGTGCGGCGCCGTCTCGAAGCGAAAAAGCGGCGCTCGGAACTCAAGTCCACGCGACGGCGACCCCAAATTCCCTAGTTCGAACCATCCGCGTGCATATCCTCACGCTGACGGACCTGGTTCGGGTAACCGCTACGTCGAGACAGCGTGAATCGGCTGAATCCTCTCGATCTCGGCGAGGATTTTGTCTTCTGCCACATCCAGGTCGTACTGGGTCTGTAACCCGAGCCAGAACTGGGGGCTCATTCCGAAGAACTTCGCTAGACGAAGGGCCGTGTCAGCGGTTACAGCGCGCTTACCGTGAACAATTTCGTTGATCCGGCGGGGCGGAACGCCGATGGAGACGGCGAGCTTGTGCTGGGTGATCCCCATTTCCTTGAGAAAGTCCTCCATGAGGATCTCACCGGGGTGAACCGGAGGGAGCTTGTCAGTGGTCGTCAACGATCTCAACCTCCTCTGGCCTCGCGGCGGACCACCGAAAACAGATCCGCCACTGGTCATTGATTCGAATGCTGAACTGACCCCGCCGATCACCTTTCAACGCCTCAAGCCGGTTCTCCGGGGGATTCCGTAACTCATCAAGAGTCTGCGCGTGCCCAAGCTGGCGAAGCTTGCGCAGCGCTACTGAGTGAATGCGGGAATCGATCGAGCGAACCCGCTCTCGATTCCACAAACGCTCGGTGTCCTTGTCAGCGAACGACTGGATCATGCTTCACCTTATCCCATTACGTTGTTAGCAGTTCCACCCCAGGGCA
>NZ_KV821316.1:0-211 GCF_001815635.1 Corynebacterium sp. HMSC075D04 | reverse complement strand
GCCTCGTCCAGGGTGGTGATGCGGGTGAGTTTCAGCGCGAGTCGGTAGATGGTGCGGCCAGCATCAGTGCGTGGTCGTGAGGTGGTGTAGCGGCGTACTCTGCGTTGGGCGTGCACGAGGCAGCGTTGGATTTTGGTGTTTGGCCAGCACGTTTTAATTGCGCTTGTGGCTCCTCGGCCACCGTCGATCACAGCGATCAACGGTGCTTCGA
>NZ_KV821315.1:0-36632 GCF_001815635.1 Corynebacterium sp. HMSC075D04 | reverse complement strand
TCGGAATACCCCTACCAACTACGCGCACTCAGCACAATAACCCAAAGTGTTCGAATAGGCAACCGTATTACTTTTTATTTCTGCTGGTTAATCCCCTGACGCTCGTTCGTGTGTTCGATATTGCTATTGACGACCCTGCAAAGGGGGCCATGACCACGGCAATCGAACCGATGTTTCGCAACCAACGCACTAACGACCCGCACGCAAGCGGCGCCCAAGCGATCCGCGACATCTACTGGGGAATGCTCCGCATGTACACGTACGAAGGACACGTTGAAGACGACTTTTACATGATCTACCTCGACTGTCACTTTCTTGACGTAGCCGCGGCTTGCGGATTGGCAGAATGCGGACTGCACAGGCTTCGTGGCTGTAGTGGTCGTCTTCTTCGTGACTTCTAGCTGACGCCAAGAGCCTTTTTCCAGACAGCGAAAGTACTCCGCCGAAACAATTAGCTCAGTTCAGGAGAGCTATAAGTTCCGCCCTAGAGCTACAGTCCATTTTTTTCAGAAGAGAAGACACTATTTTCTTTATATAGGATTCAGAATAAAATAACTCTTTTGCTATTTGTCTATTGCTGTTTCCTCGGCGCAACAATTCCATGACAGCTTCCTCATTATCGGTTAATGAAGCGTGTGCCATTCGTTCGACAAACCGTCCCCACGGGGATTGAGCTACCAGCCGTTTCACGCATTGGGGTGAGAGACTGGTCCCTCCGTTAAGCGCATCTCTGAGTGCCTGAATAATTACCTGCGGAGGTTGTCCTTTAATGACGTACCCGGACGCCCCACGCGCAAGAGAAGTAATCATCGTGTCGTCAGTGTCGTAAGCTGTCATCACAACAAAAACAGGTGGTTCATCGAAACTGTTCGTCTGTTTCAGTAATTCGACTCCATCCATATCGGGCATGCGGACATCGGACAACACAACGTCACAGGTATGACTATCGAGCCATGTCAGCGCGCAGCGCCCGTTCGCGGCGGTGGCAACAACCTCTAGGTCTGGGGTTTTAGAGAAGTAAAGCGGAAAGGATTCCCGGATTACGGGATCATCATCAACAAGGAGGATCCTGGCGCTCATTTACTACACCAAGGATGGGTTTGACCTTTACTGCACCCCAGCCAGTCCTTAATAATCTGGTATGTATGAGTCACCGGTTTCCTCTCAGCGGGAGGTACCTCGACTGTTACGGGGGATCCTGCCACAAGGCTAACGGTAAGCATAAGAGAGATCACGGAATTCATATTTACGACGAAACCTTTCAGACGGGGACATGGAAAGTAATCGACCAACGGGCGTCAGCGCTATCCAGTGTCATGTTTCCGCCTACGGCGGCAATCGTTCGCTGCATAGATACTAAACCAAAATGGCTGGAACCAGCTCGCCCACGCCCCGGTCTATAAGTGTTAGCGAGAGTCACAATGATTTGTTTGGCATCTGCAGTTGCAGTCATTCTCACCATGGAATCAGGTACGGCATACTTGATGATATTGGCACTGGCCTCAGACAAACATCGACTGAGCGCCTTGTCGATAGACTCAGTGCCGGGATCCACGCTGATATTCGCGGTGGATTCAACATGAAATCCGGCCTCCTGAAGCGCGCGATTAGTTTGTATCAGTGTCGTGGTTAGCGCTGGCACAGTCGCTTGCTGATGATTGATCGCCTGGGCATTGAGCTCGTCCACTAACGCGCGAATACCGCCTATTGACTTACGCGCTGTGGTAGCACACTTCTGTAGAGCTTGCTCTATCTCCGGCGTGGCGATCGCCAATGCTTCAAGCCTAACAATCAGCGCAGTTAGATCAGCAGCTACCGTGTCATGGAGAAGCCCAGCTACTTCTGCCTTACGTTGGCGTATCTGGAGATGGCGTTGCCTTTCTTTTGTATTCACCGTGTTGATAAACCACCCAACGGCAAATGCGCAAACCATCATGAGGCTAAAGATGGTCACAGACTGCGAATCCACACTAAACGACTTTTTATCCGGGGAGTAAAACCCAAGTAGTGTCGTAAAAACTGCAAGGACTACTCCAGTCTTATACCTGCGTTGCGCAGTAACTACAGTAACCATCAGAACGGACGTCAACGTCACCAAATCTGGAGAACGAGCGGAAAAGCTTGCGACCGCAAACAGCGCAAGATGCCCCAGAGCGGCGACAGTAGGCCGATATGCCGCCAGAGGCAATGTAGCTGCTAGCAAGAAGAAAAGCACCCCAGTGCCAATGTCGACAGGTGCGACTACCGAAACGCGCAAGCCCCACAGAGTAAGAGCCAGCAAGCACAACACCAGCGCTATTACTACGCGGCCAGAATGAAACGCCTTAATAAACACATTAAGCACCCAGAGTTGCATCGGTGGAAACCATAGAAGAAGTGAAGCATGAAAGTTACGGTTCGTCCCGCCACCCAGCAATCGAATTTTCAACTATCAACTTATCGACGTTGAATCAAAAGCGATGCCAGAACCGGCCGATCAGAACCCCGATATCCAATCGAAAAGCGAGGCGATAGCACTTCAAACTAGAGCACCTTTAGGCTTTGTTCCGCGACCCAAAGTACCTTTCCACTCTGAAGTGCCCCGAGTTTTGTTCCTAGGCATTTGCCTTGATTTCTATTTTTGCTTGGGGCGCTGTCCATGTTTTATCTGTTTGGCACCATCCCAGAGCCTCAACAAAAAGGGGGACAACGACCAGCAGTACCCGAACCAGGGAATTTGCCAGCTTCGGGGTAAAACTTTCCCAAGATAAGCAAACTAGATAGGGTCGCATTTTCCATTTTTAACATCTCGTTTCTGCAGCTCAACAATTGATTCAGTGAGCGAGAAGTCCGGATTGTCCTTGCGGAACTGCTTGATTGCAGACGCTGAGGGGATGGGTAGGCTCGAATCGATTTCTTGGGCCTTCGAGAGGTTTCTGTTTGGCTTTAGTCCCCACACTCCGATGATTGCGAGAACAAGCGCTAAGACGAACTGCCCCGTAACGATGGCCACTACTGCCGCCCCAATTGACAAACAAGACCCTATGTACTCTAGTTTTTCGAGCATATCTTCCTCTTGTGCAACTATTGCTACATGCGTGCGCTAGTCGAAGCACTTTTCCTGCACGCCAGCGATTCCTACGAGCTCCGCCGCGAGTGCACCGACAGCTCCACCGAGAGCTTGCAGCTTCTCGTAGCTGAAGCTCGCCCCCCACATGACGCGAACGGCTTCCGCCACTCCTCCAAGTTCTTTGATATAGCGCTTTATCTTGAGAAGTTTGGCGGCTCCAACCAAATTACCTGCGATCATCCCCGTAATTGCCCCAGTACACCCAAGAACACTGGCGTAAGTAGTTACCCCCGGTGTCCCTGTCACAAGGTTTTGCTGGACCCAGTTTTGAGTAGCAGCATCGCCTTGAAGGAGGACTTCATCTGGAATAGACATGATGGTTTTCAGGTCGGCTTCCATTTGCTGTGCCTGTTCGGCAAATGCAGGGTCAAATTCAGTGCTGGTGCCCGCTGCATGCTTCGTGGAAATCCCTTTACCATTGCTCTTTTGAGTGCTGATAGAGGGGGCGTCGGTGGGTGACGGAGTAGCGTACGCGGTTGACACTGACGCGACCGAGCATGCAATGGTCAGCGTGACTGCCCCTGCGAGGACACGATTACGGTGAAAAAACATAGTACCTCTCTAGTGGTGGACTGGATTGGAGACACTTTTGAAACTAACCGCCTACCTGCAGAAAGGGCAATAGTTCAGATCACTTCTGGAACTTTAGTATCCACAGTGGTTCCAAAGGTTGCACTCCTTTTTGGAGCGCCTTAATCTTTTCGGCTCAAAAACAACTTGACGCTGTCGCCGTTGGCACCCCAGGGAGTGGTGGGAAATAGATCAGTGGTTAAAGAATTCGCCCAGAACCAGCCGAACGACAGCATCCACGCATCCATCTTCCCTTTGCCTACCCGTGGTTGGCGCATCGCAACCGGAGTGCCGGCAACCGACCTCGCTAATTCGCGCGCTTGTTCGATGATTTCCCGCTGCTCATCAGAGGTGAAAAACGCAGGTAGATGCACCACCCCAGGCATCACCTGGTGTGGCTTGCGCGGGATCACGGTGGCGCCGAAAAGCTTCTGCCCAACATACCGTGTCGTGGCCGTTTTATATGATCTTCAAAATAGCCACCCAGGATGTTCGAACACCTGAACTCTTTATTCTTCATTATTCCGTTATGCCCCCTTGCGTATCGCTTGTTTGTTCGATACTATAGCACCATAGACGAAAGGGGGGACCATGACAACGGCAACCGCACCACCGAAAATTTTCCGCAGTCAGCGACCAGATGATCCAGACAGCCGAAACGCTCAAATGATTCGCGATATTTACTGGACAATGTTCGGCGAGTACGCATATCCGGGCCTCGAGGTGGATGATTTCGACCTCACTGTTGAGAAGGTGCAATCGGCCACCAGTTGGAACAAGGGGTTTGTAAAGAACGCGATCCTCGGACATGCAGTCCTACAAGAACTTCCACGGCTTCGCGCGCTACAGAGCACCACACGAGTGATGGAGATTGGCCACCTGACCGCTGCATATACCGCGATCGAGGAGCTCGGCCCAGATCCAGACGAGGAAGCACTCGCGCTTATCGACGAGATCCTGGTTGACACCTTCACCCCCAAGCGCAACAACCAGCAGGTTCCGCAACGCAAGACGGTCACCGACCGCATCCGCGCTGCAATTAAACGCCTGGACAAGTCGCGCGGGTACAACGCAAAGAAGCGCGATGAACGCGAAAAGGACACTAGCGACACGTTCCGGATCGACTGCTTCTCATTCGGTGGAGAGGACCGCGCGTCGATAGAGATATTCACCAACCCAATCGCCGCAGGTCGCGTCGGCGCAAGTGTGAAGGCTGTCGCCCGCGAACATGGCATCAGCATGCCCGAAGCCGCTTTGAAGTTGCTGTGTGGTGAAATCGCCGGCACATCCGTCACACCGGTGCTCAACGTGTACAGCCCGAAAGACCGCGAGGAAGGCGACCCAGTGTTCCTCCCCGGGTTGGGTTGGGCCGATGCTGAAACCACCGCAGCCTTTGAAGACTGGTTGGCGTCCACCGACCACGTCGAACGCGACCTCGACGCAGCAGCCGTACAGAAACTAAGCGGCTACGCACCGAACGAGGCGATGCGTCACGCTGTCATCGCCCGTGACGGCACCTGCATTTACCCTGGCTGTAACCGCGCAGCACAGCAGTGCCAGCTCGACCACCGCATCCCTTACGGCGAAGGTGGCGAAACGACAGTGGACAACCTATTCGCGCTGTGCCAACACCACCACAATCTGAAAACGGATCGTCGCGGGTTCTACATTCCCGATCCGGTCACCGGTGACATCGTCTGGCTTTTCGCGGACGGCACATACGAAATCTGCACACCGGAAGGTCTCCTCAACGAGCAAGTCACTCCGACGAACCCGCGGTGGAAGTCCAGCCTGGCCAACGTACGTAAAAACCGTGCCCGGGCCGCCGAGTTCTACGCCAAAGGCCACCGAATCCTGGACATTTTCGACGACACCCTCGACGAAGAAGCAGCCACCACCGCGATCGAAGAACTCGAGCAGGAATACAACATGGAATTCCCATTCGCACCCGAAATGCCGTGGGAAGAGCCACTCCCTCCAGAACCGGACGACGAGGAACCGCCGTTCCCGGACCCGGAAGACTACTACCCAGAGGAAAACCCGTTCCACGAACAACCAAAGATTGATCTGCCTTACTTCGCTCACAGATTCAGATTTGATGACCTTAAAAACCTGGTGCTTGATATCGATGGGGACAACTTTGGGCTGGCCACGTAGATCACCGCAGGTAGAACCTGTCCACCACGTCGTATTTCGGGCCGCCACTTCTCCCCTTGCCCAGGTGGGACTCGAGCAGCAACACTTCGTCGACGGCGAATTCTGGTCCGGTGTAGACGGCGAGGGCGTGGGCGTGGTCGTCGAGAAGCAATGGGTCCCTGGTGCGGGTGCCGGTGCGGGCGACGGTGAGATGCGCACGTTGGCGACGGCGGGCATCTGGGTCGAGTTGGCAGTCCGCCATGAGGTCTTTCAGAGGTGCTTTGTCGCCGCCGACTCCGATCCACATGGTGCGGCGTTCGAAGCAGCCGGCGCCCCGCAGATGCAAGCGGAGGGGCCGAGTGAAGGCGGTCGCTTGAGAGAGATGATCGGTGACCAGGTCGGCGTCGTTGGGTTGGTTGCCGTAAAACGCCAGCGTGATGTGCCAATTGTCCGGGTCAGACCAGCGCACTTCGGTGCCGGAGAAGTCCCGGATGGGGCGCAGGGCGGTGATGAGGTGTTCGCGGACTTCGTCGGGTGGGACGATCGCTGCGAAGAGGCGTCTCATGGCCCACACGCTACCCTGGATTGCCATGTTCGACCTGGCGAAAATCGGCCGCGACCTTCCGGTGTCGCAAGTCGTGGACAAGATCCCCCACCACGGTCCCCTTGTGGTGGAAGCGCCACCGGGGACGGGCAAGACGACGTTGATCCCGCCGGCGATCGCAAACATTGCAGGAAAGACGCTGGTCACGGCGCCAAGGAGGGTGGCGGTGCGGTCGGCGGCGAGGAGGCTTGCGTTTCTCGACGGCACGCCGCTCGGCACCAAAGTCGGCTACTCCATCCGCGGAGAGCACAAGGATGGCTCCGAGGTGGAGTTCGTAACCCCCGGGGTGTTGTTGAATCGCCTGCTCAAGGACCCCGGTTTGGAGGGGGTCGGTGCGGTGGTGATCGACGAGGTACACGAGCGCCAACTGGACACGGATTTGGTGTTGGCGATGTGTATGGAGGTCGCGCTGCTTCGCGACGACCTCTACCTCACCGCCATGTCCGCCACCCTGGACGCGCAGAAGTTTGCCGACCATATGGGCGCGCAGGTCCTGTCCACGGAGGCGGTGACGCACCCACTGGACATCACGTATGCGCCCCACCCGGACAGGATCCGGGGAACGCGCGAGTTCTACAAACACGTGGCGCAACAGACGCACGGCACGGAGCGGACCTTGGTATTTGTGCCGGGTGTGCGCGAGGTGGATTTGGTGTGCGGGTTCCTGGACGATGCGGTCCCCCTCCATGGGAGGCAGAGCAGCAAGGAGCAGGATGAGGCGCTGAACGGGCCAGCGAGGGTGGTTGTGGCGACGTCGGTGGCGGAGTCGTCGATAACTGTGCCGGGCGTGCGCAAGGTGGTGGACGCAGGCCTGTCCAGGGTGCCCAAACGTGACAACAGAGGCATGACGGGCCTGGTTACGGTGTCGGAGGCGAAGACGAGTGCGGATCAGCGTGCGGGTCGTGCGGGCAGGCTCGGGCCGGGCGAGGTTGTGCGGGTGTTTTCGCGCGACGATTACGCCAACTTCCAGGCGGACATCACACCCGAGATCCTCACGGCGGATCTGACGGGTGCGTTGCTGACTATGAAGGCGTGGGCGTCGCCGGACCTGCCGCTGTTGGATCAGCCGAAGGACTACACGGAGGCGGAGCAGAATCTGGAGGCGATTGGGGCGCTAAGCAACGGAAAGATCACCGATTTTGGCAAGAGGTTGGCCAGTTTCCCGCTGGATCCGCGGCTGGGTGCGGCGCTGTTGACGTTCGGTTCGCAGGCGGCGGGCACGATCGCGCGGCTTGCTGGTGAGGTGGATGCGAAGCGGCTGCGCAGGCTTGTCGACGACAAAGGCCCGGCGGACCCCGGCGAGGTGATTGCGGCGGCGTTTCCGCAATGGATTGCGAAGAAGGTCGGCGAGGGCGAGTACCTGTTGGCGTCGGGGACGCGCGCGAAGTTCAACTCGCATAGTGAGTGGATCGCGGCAGCGGAGATCCAGCGCACACCGACACAGGTGATCATCCGAGATGCCGAACCGATCGCGTTTCCGCAGGACAGAGTGGTCGAGACCAAGAAAGCAATGCTTGTCGACGACAAGGTACGCGGCCGGCTCGTCACCTCCGTCGGTGCGATTGAGCTCTCCTCCACCCCGATCAAACTGGACCCGGACGAGGCGGCGGAAGCGCTCACCCACCTGCGGTTTGAGGACTTCCCGCTCACCGACAAGGAGCAGCACCTGAAGGAACGGCTGGACTTCCTGCACGCCACCCTTGGGTGGCCGGATGTGAGCGAAGGGGACTATTCGGTTGAGGTTTCCGAGGTGGCGAGGGGGTCGTCGATAGGCAATTGCGATATGCGGGCGGCGATGTTGCGGCAACTGGATTGGAAGCAGGTTGCGGAGTTGGACCAGGTGGCGCCGAAGGAGTTTGAGTATGCGTCTGGCAGGCCGGTGAAGCGGGTGAAACTGCAGCACATGTTTGGCAAAAACGGCCAAACAGTCGCGGGTGTGAAGGTGCTGTACCACCTGCTGTCGCCTGCGGGTAGGCCGCTTGCGGTGACGGATGACCTGGACAGTTTTTGGGCGGGGCCGTACCAGCAGGTGCGCAAGGAGATGCGGGGCCGCTACCCCAAGCACGCGTGGCCGGAGGACCCTACTTCACACACTGGGAAATAATCGCGCCTGCGCCAGCGAGGCCTGCGACGGCGAGGATGGCGGCGATGCCGAGGTCAACGTCGCGGGAGTTGAGGTCCCGAAGTTTCAGATCGACGCTCAGGGCGTTCTCGACGACCAGGTTGAGGTCGTTCTGACGCGCGACCAGCGGCAGGCTCATCTGGGAAGCGAACCCAAGCGGCAGCAGCACGAGCAGTGGCAGGCCGACGCCGATGGCGGTAGCGGAGCACTTCGGGGAGACCTCGGGGGCGTATTCGACGAGTGCGTCGAGGATCGCGCCTTCCTGGTTGAGGTCGGTCGAAGCGTCCTTGCTGATGGTGACGCGGACGGAGAAGACTCGCTCGGTCTCGTCGGCAAGCACTGCGCGGACGGGCCACTCGTACACACCGGGGGTAACCCCCTCCCCCGGCGTGAGGTGGATGGAACCGTCGGGGTTCAAGGTTGCCCAACGCGGTAAGTCTTCGGCTTCGTACCAGGCTTCGCCGATGGGCAGGGGTGCCTCGATGGTGGCGGTTAGTCCCGGCACGACTGCTGTTTGTTTGTATCCGTCATCGGCATACGCTGGGGAAACGGTTGCCAACGACAGTGCAATGGCACATGTCATTGCCGCAATTTTCTTGCGCATTTGCCGCCTCCCTCAGTTGTTTATGCTTTAAACGTTCTGTATCGATTGATGATTGTAGTAGACAACCCCTGGGGTAGTGTTAGTCGCCATGACAAAGCGCACCGTTTCGGTCTGGACGCTGGTCTCCCTCATCATCGGATCGACCATTGGTTCCGGCATTTTCGCGCTCCCCCAAAACATCGGCTCGGTCGCGAGCCCCGGAGCGATGCTTGTTGGTTGGGCAATTGCCGGCGTCGGCATGTTGTCCATTGCTTTCGTGTTCCAGATCCTGGCGGTGAGGAAACCCCACCTGGACTCCGGCGTGTACGCCTACGTGCGCGCCGGCTTGGGTGACTTCATCGGATTTACCGCAGGTTGGGGCTACTGGCTCGGCTCGGTGATGGCCCAGGTTGGGTATGCCACCTTGTTCTTCGGCACACTGAGCCACTATGTGCCGGTGCTGCAGAACCGCTGGGTGTTGGCAATCGCGGTGTCCGCAATGAGCTGGCTGATCCTGTGGGGGCTGACGCGCGGCCTGAAGCAGGCGGCGGTGATGAACGTGGTCACCACCGTGGCAAAACTCGTACCCATCCTGGCGTTTATTGTGCTGGTGGCGTTCCTGGGGTTCTCGTGGGACCGCTTCACCACCGACTTCTGGGGCAACGCCAACAGCGCACCGTTTAGCGCTCAGTTGAAGGGCATCATGCTGTACACGGTGTGGGTGTTCATCGGTATCGAGGGCGCGTCGGTGTACTCCAAGCAGGCTCGCTGCCGCAGCGATGTGGGCCGTGCGACCATCATCGGCTTCCTGTCGGTGTTGGCCCTGCTCGTGGCGGTGTCCACCCTGTCCTACGGTGTGCTCAGCCAGGAAGAGTTGGCGGCGCTGCCGGACAACTCGATGGGTGCCGTGCTTGAGGCAGTTGTCGGCCCGTGGGGTGGCGCGCTGGTCTCTATCGGTCTGTGCTTGTCGGTGCTGGGTGCGTACGTGTCGTGGCAGATGCTGTGCGCCGAGCCGATTGTGATGATGGCCCGCGATGGGTTGTTGCCCAAGCGATTGGCGACGACCAAGAACGCCCAGGTTCTGTCCACCATCGTGATCCAGTTGTTCGTGGTCGTGTTCTTTGTCTCGGCGGCGTCGTACAACGGCATGGTGCAGTTGGCCACGATCATGTACCTGCTGCCCTACATCTTCTCCTCTATCTACCTGGTGCTCATCGCGCGTGATCATCACGTTCACTTGGTGGTGGGGTTGATCGGTTCGGTGTACTCGCTATGGCTGATTTACGCGGCGGATCCGGTATACGTGCTGTTGGGCGCGCTGGCGGTGGTGCCGGGCATGGTGCCGTACGTTGCTACCCGGCGCGCCAACAACGAGCGTTCCTTCAACACCTTTGAGTGGTTCGTTGTGGCGTTGGTGCTGGTCGGTGCGGTTGCGGCCATTTATGGCCTAGCCAATGGCTCCCTGGTCCTTGAGTAGTTTCACGCACAGCACCACCACGAGGATGAGCAGGGCGACGCGCACCAGTTTGGAGCCGCCCTTGAGCACCGTTCTCGTGCCGATCTGCGCGCCGATCACGTTGGCAACAGCCAGAATCAGCGCCAGTTTCCAATCGATGTAGCCACCCACGCCAAACACAATCAGCGCGCCGAGGTTCGTGGCGGTGTTGACCACTTTGGCCATCGCCGCGGATTGGAGAAACTGCTGCGTGAAAATGGCGGTGAACGCCATGATCAAAAACATGCCGGTGCCTGGGCCGAAGATGCCGTCGTAAGCACCGATCAGCGCTGCTGCTGCGATTCCCAGGGCAATTCTTATCGACGACACCCTTCTCTCCCCGGTCGTCCCAAACGTCGGTTTGACCACCACGAAGATGCCCACGGCGATTAGGAGGGTGATGATGATCGGGTTGGCGATGGAGTCGTCGATAAGCGAAACTGCAGTTGCTCCAAGCGCGGCGGCGATGCCTGCGATGAGGGCATAAATCCACGTGAACTTGGGCACCCCGACACGGCGAACAAGCGAAACCGCGGCCGAGGCGGTGCCGCTGATCGCCGCGACCTTGTTGGTGGCGAGCACGGATGCGGCGGGCATGCCGGTCGTCGCCATGAGTATCGGGATGAGCACGAGGCCGCCGCCGCCGATCACCGCATCGATCCAACCGGCGAACGCTGAGGCTGCGATAAGGAAGGCGAGCATACGACTACTATGCACCACATGAACCGTTGGATCGTCGCCGCCCCATTGTCGGTGTTGTGTGGTCTGGCGTTTACCTACCTGCACGTGCCGGCCGCATGGATTCTCGCCGGCATCGTTGGTGCTGGAACGGTCGCGATTGTCACTGAGCGTGACCTGCGGATCAACGAGCACCTGTTCACCCTCGCCCGCGGTGTGATCGGCGTGGTGGCGGCGCTGCCGCTGGTAGGTATTCCACCAGGTGATTTGCTGCCGTTCTTGGTCCCTGGCCTCATCGCGGCGGTGTTGGTGATTGCAGTGGCGTTCTTCGGTGGTTTGGTGTTGGCGAACCATGGCGTCTCCAGGAAGACGGGAGTGCTGTCGCTGCTGCCTGGTGGGGCGTCGCTGATGCCGGCGCTCGCGCGAGACCTAGGGGCGGACATGCGCTACGTCAGCCTGAGCCAGTACCTGCGGTTGCTGACGGTGTCGATAACACTGCCAGTGGTGGTGTCATTTTTGGATGCGCCCGCCGCCGGCGAAGTCATGCACCTCAAGCCCTATTGGTGGATGTGGTTGCTGGTCCCGGGGTTGATCGGTGTTGGTATCCCGCTGGGCAAATTGCTGCGGCTGCCCAACCCGTCCATTTTCGGGCCGATGCTGGTCACGGTACTGGTTGGGTCGTTCGCGGACTTCACCATTGTTCCCCCGGAACCACTGAGCATTACGGCATTCCTAGCGCTTGGCTGGATGTGCGGCGGCGGCCTGTCCGTGCCGGCGTTGAAAGCGTTTTCCAAACTGCTGCCGGCGACGATGGCCTACATCGTCGGTCTCATGGTGTTCTGTGCGGGCATCGGGTGGGTAGTAGCCAAGTGGCTGGGTCTGACCCTCTACGAGGGCTACCTCGCCACCACACCCGGCGCGCTCGAGACCGCGCTCGCCCTATCCGCAGAAGGCGGGGCCGGGCCCGCCGTGGTGGCACTGCAGCTCATCCGGCTGATCTGCGTATTGATCTTCGCCGGGTTCGTCCCCCGAATCCTGAAACGAATCGAGCGAGACGACTAGTGCAGGATCGCGTGAGCCAGGATGTCCATCGGCATTGAGCCCAGGCTCAGCGCCTTCGTGTGGAACTCGTCCTGGGTCATGCCGCGGCTGAGGGCCTGGTCGCGCAGGTCGATCCAGTCCTTGAAACCCAGGGCATACGACGGGGCTTGGCCCGGCCAGCCCATGTAACGGTCCAGCTCGAAGACCAGGTTGGCTTCCGCCATGGCGGTGTTGTCGCGCAGGAAGGCCTTGGCGTACTGGGCGTCCCACACGCCGGTGCCTTCCGGGGTGGTCTTCTTCAGGTGTACGCCGATGTCCACCATCACGCGCGCGAGACGCAGACGCATGGAGTCGAGCAGACCCATGCGGTAGCCGAGGTCTTCGCGGTAGCCATCCATGAGGTGCTCGGCGTAGAGCGCCCAACCTTCGCCGTGGGCGGAGTTCCAGCAGACGGAGCGTCGCCAAATGTTCAGTTCACCGCGGTTGAGCAGGGCGTAGGCGTGCTGCAGGTGGTGGCCCGGGATGCCCTCGTGGAACACGGTGGTCAACTCCTGCCAGGTGTGGAACGTCTCCTGGCCTTCCGGGACGGACCACCACATGGTGCCGGGGCGGATCATGTCGTCGCTTGGCGGGGTGTAGAAGATACCGCCGGAGCCGGCGCGGTCGATGGCGCACTCCACCGGGGGCATGCCCTCGGGGATCGGGAACACGTTGGCCACGTCTTCGTTGACGCTGTTCATCCAGGCGAGGAGGTTGTCGGTGCCGTGGATGGTGTAGCGCTCGTCCTGGTTCAGGTGGCGGTATGCGGCGGCGACGGAGTCGTCGTCGTAAAGCTTGCGCGCGATCTGCTTCTGCTTATCGACGGTGCGCTTCAGTTCCTCCTGCGCCCAGACGTAACCCTCGTCGAGGTCCACATTGCGGCCATGGAAGAACTCGGCGAACAGTTCGTAGCGCTCGCGGCCCACGGCGTCGTCGTGGGGGGACTTGGGTCCGAGTTCGGTGGAGAGCCAGTCGGCCATCTGTGTGAACGCGGCCTTCGCCTCTTCGACGATCTTGGACTCCGGCGGGAGGCCCAGTTCGTCGAGTTGGGAGTCGCTTTCGCCCAGCGCCTCGCACTGGTTGATCACGGTGTCAATCTGGCGGTGGGATGCCACATCGCCGGCAGAGGCAGCCTCTGCCAGGGATTCGCGGTAGCCGGCGAGCGCTGCCGGGATGCGCGACATGCGAGAGGCGATGGCGTCGAAGTCCTGCTCCGTCACGCGCGGCATCAGCGCGAACGAGTCGCGGATCTCCTGAATCGGTGAGGCAATGTTGTTCAGCTGGCGCAGGAGCTCGCCGCGGTGGTGAAGCTCGAGCTTCATACACAGGCGGTCGCGCAGGATGGCGGCTGTGAGGTTGTCTACGTCGTCGAAGTCGTCTTCGTCGTCGGAGTCATCGGTGGAGTCGTTCAACGCGTCAACGTCGGCGATGAGGTCGCGCATGCGGTCTGCGACCCGGTCCCAGTACTCGGGGGAAAAGTCCTGCAATTCGCCGTCGTGGCCATCGATGCCAATTTGGGTTGCCAGCGTGGGAGAGATGGCTGCGAGGTCGTAAACGAAATCCTCGCAGGTGGCGTCGAGAAGCGACGGCTCGCGCATGGGTTGGCTCATGCTGGGCGATTGTATAGGAGCTGGCCAAATGGACAATTCGTCGCACCATCCAGTAAATATATTCATTATGGCTTGGGCTTCGTTTTCTCGTCCTCGTACCCCCGCGGCGAAATGCCTGCACCTCATTCGCCTGCAGGAACTCACCTCCCGCAGCGAGCTCGTCCGCGCGACCGGCCTGTCTCAGCCCACTGTCACCCGCGCAATCGCGGCGCTTGTCGACGCCGGATACGTCACCGAACGCAACGACCTCACCCAATCCCAAGGCCGTGGACGGCCCACCATCCCCCTCGAACTCGCCGAAACCACCGAAACGCACGCGGGTGTGTCCGTGGGCACCGACTCCACCTACATCGCCCTGTTCGACCTCAAGGGCCGCACCCTGCGCAGCGTGGACGTGGACCTGCCGGTTGCGCGCATGAGCGAGGACGACTTCATCCAGCACATCATGGCGGGCCTGAACAAACTGACCACCAGCGTCGGCCGCCCGCTCGCCACCGTGGGCGTGACCACATCCGGCACGGTGCGCGGCAGCGGCGACGTCTACGCCCCCAACCTGGGGTGGGACGGGGTGAACATCGGCGATCAGATGCGCGAGCAGTTCTCCGTGCCGGTGCAGGTCACCTCGATTTCCAGCGCGATTGTCGGCTCTGAGATGCAATCCACCGCAGACCTGGACACCCCGTCGGTCATGGCGCTGTTTGCCGACGACTCCCTCGCCTGCGCCATCTCCAGCCCCGAAGGGGTCAACCCCATCGAGGTCGAGCAGGGCGAGCTGACCACCCAGGGCCTGCTGGACGCCATCGATGTGCCCACGATCCGCACCCTGCGCCAGGCGGTGGAGGACGCCGGGGAGGCAACCCGTTCCGCGCTCGACAGCCGCGCCCGCGGCCTGGGCACGCTCGTGGCTGGGCTGTGCTCCGACCACTGCCCCAACACGGTGGTTGTCGCAGGCAGTGCGTTTATCGACGACCCCCTCGCCTCCGCCCCCTTCGCCCGCACTGTCCGCGAACACATCTCCGGGCCCATCGACCTGCGCCTGATCCCCAGCCACAAAGACGTCGTGCGCGACATCGCCCGCGCCGTGGCGTTGGATTACGTGCTTCGCGAGCCCCTGGCGGTTGCGGGGGCGTAATGCGCAAGGTCGCCTGGGTTGCCGTGCTACTGCTGGCCGGCTGTTCCACAGAAGTTCCGGTTGAGCCGTTGCAGACCGAGGCAGTACCGACGCAGACGCAGGAGCAGTATGAGGGCCTTGAGGGGGTCGTCGCAAAGATTGAGGAGGCGACAAACACCGAGGTGGGCGTCGCTCTTTACGACGGCACCACCCTCACCCAAGCCGGCTCCCTGGACACCCTGCCGGCCTGGTCCACCATCAAAATCCCCATCGCACGCGCCGCCGAACGGCACTGCGAATACGACCACGCCACCATCGCGGACTTCACCCAGGCCTCCATCGAATGGTCCGACAACGACTCCGCCCGCGCCCTATGGGACTGCATGGGCGACGACCTCGAAGCCGCCAAACTCGTCGGCGAGGAAATCGAAAAAGCCGGGCCGCACGTCAACGTGCGCAGCGCGTTTGGCACCACCAGCTGGACGTTCGCCGACCAGGCGAAATACGCCCACTACTTAAGCACCCGCGACCAATCCCAACCCGTCCTGGCGGACATGCGCAACATCACCGAAGACCAGGCCTACGGGCTCGGCCAGTTGGGGGTTCCGTTCAAAGGCGGCTGGTCAGACGTGGAGGAAGACGGCTCCTGGCACACCCGCCAACTCGGCTGGATCAAACACGTTGGGGTAGCCATCGGCGCGCGCAGCGCCGACGGCAGCTACGAGGACACCATGGATGCCCTCGACCAAGTCGCCGAGGCTATCGCCCCATAAACTTATCGGCGATCGGGCGCAGGTACGGCTCGATGAACTTCACAATCGCGGCCAGGATCGACAGCACCGTCAACACAATGCCCACGGTCCGACGCACGTCGTCCGGCGACTTATCGCCGACACCCGCGAAGACCAACTTCTTCGGCGTGGTGTTCGGGGTTTCGTTGCCATCCGCCGGACGGTGCAGAACCACCTTCTGGGAACCCTGCGGCATGGATTCCACGTCGGTCGGCTTGTAGCCCACCACCGCAGCCGATGCCTCGCCCTCAGCGGTGACCGCACCGGCGAAACCGACACGAGTCACGGTGGGGTTCAGGAACGTGTGCAGGTGGCCGGTCATGCTGTTCTTGTCGTCGGACCACTTGCCGTTCAGACGCTTCAGGTCCGCCAGCTCGCCATAACCCCACCCCTGCATGGCGCGGCTCATGTTAGCCGTGCTGTGCAAGTTCGCGCCCCAGCCTCCTTTGCCGCCGATGGTGGCGGTGTCCTCCGGGCCGCAGTTGTCCGTACACGTTGCGTTGAACGGGCGGACGTGCGCGAACTTCTTCGCCGCCTCCACCGCACGCTGCAGTGCGATCAGGTTGTAGCCGGTGTCCAGTTGCACCGCGTTGACGTACTTCTCGCGGGTATCCAGGCCCTGTTCTGCAGCGACCGTGCGGAGCGTTTTTCCGTCGTATGGCACGTTCTGGTCCCACATGTCGCCGCGGAGCTTGCGCAGTTCACTGATGCCGGTTTCCGCATCGTTGGTCAGGTTGAACTTCGTCTCAAGCGCGATGACCTGGTCGGCGGGCTGGTTGAGTTCCACGCCGGTAACGGGGGCCGGGTCGGCGGAGGCTGCTGGGGCGAGGACGAGTGCTGTGGCTGCCGCGGTCGCTGCGGCGTATAAACGGATGCGCATAACCCGAGGGTAGCGCGTACCACGCCATAAAGAGCACTGGCACGGCAATGTAAAGGAACTGCGGGGCGCCAGGCCAGAGCACTACCGAAGCGTACGGGGCCATCAGCACCATGAGCGCCACCGAACCGTAGCGCTCGAAGACGAACACGCCAAGCGGCACGATCCATACCCAGTGGTGGTACCAGGAAAACGGACTAACCAGGCACGCGGTCAGGCCGATGAAGGAGACGGCGAGGGGTGCGGGGGCTCGTCGACAAGCAAGGAGCGCAAGGATGGTCACGGCGGCACACAGCGTGAGCCACAGCAGCGTCGAATCCATCCCGGCGCGGGCCAGCACTTGGCGTATGGACTGCGCCCCCGGATTCTCGTCCACCCCAATCCGTTGCGTGCTGAAGATCGCGCGCGTCCAAAAGTTCGGCGCGTCCACCACATTCATCCCGCTCGCCGCAGTGCACACGAACGTGAACGCGGCAACGAATGCCGAGCCCCACCTGCGCTGATAGATCAACAACACGATGAAAAACGCGGGCGTGAGCTTGATCCCCGCAGCCAGGCCCGTCCCGATGCCCGGCAACCTGTTCTTCGGCAGGAAATCCAGGCACACCAGCCCCATGAGCAGCAGGTTCACCTGCCCGAAGTACAGCGTGCCCTGCACCGGCTCCGTGCACAGCACGAAAAAGGCCACCAGCGGCACCACGTGCTTCTTGCTTATCGACGACCCCCACACCACCCCGGCCAACACCACCACACTGGCCAACTTCCAGGCGACGCCGAACCACTCCTCGGTTGGCAGCCACGAAAACACCACGCCCGCAAACGGCGGATACGTAAACGGCAAGCCCGGCAACAGGTCGTGCGCATAGAGCGGCAGGTGGTCCTTCACCTGCTGCCCGCCCAGCACGTAGACGTGGAGATCACTTGGGTAGGCGGTGGAAAACGCCGTCTCCAACGGCGTAGTGACGTAACGATAAACCGCTACTGCAACAACAATGAGCAGGAGAATCACAAGTCGAGCCCGTCCAGGATCGCATCCATGGCGTCAGCGACGTCAGTGCGCCACAGCGTGTCCACCTTCGTATCCGCACGCCCCGGCCCGCCATTGATCACAGCGGTAGGTTTGCCCTGCTTCTTCGCATCCAGAATGAACTTGTAGCCGCTCATCACCGCAAGCGACGTGCCAATCGCAACCACACCCGTCGACTCCGCCAGCCACTGATCGGCCTGTGTTCGCGTGGCCTTGGGCACGTTCTCGCCGAAGTAGACCACGCTAGGCTTCAAGCGCTCCGAGCCACAGTTCGGGCACGTGATCATGCGGAAGCGCTCCACGTCCTCTTGGCGCAGTTCCACGTCGCCGTCCGGGTTGATCATCGTCCCGACCACCTCGACAGAATTGAAGTAGTTGGGGTTGGCGGCGGTGAGGAGGTCGTCGATAAGCGATCGCTCATGCAACACATTGCAGTCCAGGCACACCACATGCTCCATATCGCCATGCAACGCAATCACGTTTCGCGAGCCCGCCTGTGTGTGCAGTCCATCGACGTTTTGCGTGACAATGCCACGAATCAGGCCGGCCTGCTCGAGCTCCGCAAGCGCAAAATGCGTCCGGTTTGGCCGCGCCGCCCGCATGAACTGCATACCGACGAACGCACGCGCCCAATACCGACGCACCTGACGCGGCGAATGCGCGAACTCCTGAAACGTCATCGGACGGCCCTTGGTCAAACGGCCGGTTTCGGAGCGATAGTCGGGAATGCCCGAATCCGTCGACACGCCCGCGCCCGTGATGACCAGCGTTTTTGGGTTCCTTAACTGTTCTATGACGCGTTGCTGCGCGTTCGGGGTCGGCGTTGCCGTTTCCTTGACCACCCGCTCAATCGAACGCACAGCGGACCGATGCGCCATCGCAATCGCGGGGTCGTCGAAGAAAGTTTCCATCGCCAGGCAGTGTACAAACCACCTAGGATTTCCCGCATGGGGGAATGGAAAACCGAAATCAGAACCAACCTTGTCGACGTCCGGGGGCAGACATATCTCAGCAGCGACCTACTTCGCCTATCCACGTCACACGCGCTGGCGCGCAGCTCGTACGACGCCTTGAAGGTCCACCAGCAGCACTGGGCCCGGGCCTACTGCGCGGGCCTTGCCGTCCACGCCGCCGTGATCACCGGTCGCGCCTCCGCGTACCTCAACGACATGTGGGTCGTGAACACGCCGCTAGACCAGGTCGCGCTGGTGTTGCCGTCGGTGCCGCGGCGCTCAACATGGCCCGCCGGCGTACGCTACGTGCAACGCACACTCCCCGCCTCCCGGATCCGCCGCGGGGAAGCCATGTCCACTACGTCACCATTGCAAACCTTTCTAGACATTGCCCGCCTCGACGGCTTCACCCACGCACTCGTCGCCGCAGACTGGCTCGTCCAACGCGGTGGCTTCACACCGGCACAGCTTCAGCACCTCGTCGAAACTGAGCCGCGCTTCCCAGGCAAACCCGCCGCCCGCCTGGCCGCGCAGCACGCGTCGACCCTGTCCGAATCCGCACCCGAGGCCTACGCGCGCGCTTTGCTCATCGAAGCCGGCATCACCGACGTCCGCGCCAACGTCACACTCACCCGGTGGAGGTACCGCGTTGACCTGCTGATTAACGGGTGGTTGGGAGTTGAGATCGATGGGCGCGTGAAGTACGACGACACCACCTTCGGCCCTGCGCACAAGGCACTTCTCGACGAGAAAACGCGCGCCGACCGCCTCGGCAACGCCGGCCATCCCCTGCTCCGGTACGCGCCGCGCTACCTGGAGGAGCACCCCGAGGAGTTCGTCGGGGCGGTGCGGGCGCGCCTCGAACTTGGCCGTTAGGTGTGCGGGGTTTTGTTCATATGCAGGGCTCGATATGCGTAAGTGCAGGTCAGCGCGTTTTCAGAAACCTCGGCCAATTTTCCGCAAAACGCCGTGACCAGGGGTTACGCATATCGAGCCCTGCATATGAAGCGCGAAGGGCCTACCGGAACGGGACCTCACCGATCGTGCGGCGCAGCTTCCGGGTCCGGAGACGTTCGGGGCGCCGGGCAAGCTTCTCCATCGCACGCACGGCACACATGACGTGGGCTTCCTTCGAGTTGGAGTAGAACGCCTGGGCGCCGGCGGGCAGTTTCGGCACAGCGTGCAACGGCAGGTCGGATACGGCCAGCAGGGTGCCGTAGGGGACGCGGTAGCGGTAGCCGTTGGCGGCGATGGTGCAGGACTCCATGTCTACGGCTGCGGCGGTGGATCCCCGGAGCCATTCCCACAGGTCCTGCGGGTCTTTCCACTCCCAGTTCCGGTCGCCGGTGGACAGGACGGTGCCGGTGCGCATCAACGACGTGTCGTCGCCGTACACCTTGGTCACGGCCTTTTCCAGGGTGCGTTGCACTTCGGGGACGGCGGGGATGGGCAGTTCGCGGCGCAGGTAGTCGTCGAGAACGTGGTCGTGGCGTTCGTAGGCGTTGCCGAGGATGAGGTCGCCGATGCGCATGCGGGCGTCCAGGCCGGCGCAGTGGCCGATCATGATCCACGCTTCCGGACGCAGAACGGCCAGCGAGTCGGTGATGGTTTTGGCGTTGGAGGGGCCGACGCCGATGTTGATCATGGTGATGCCGTCGCCGTTTTCGGTGATCAGGTCGTAGCGCGGCATCTGGAACTTCGACCCCAGCTCCAGGTCTTCGAGCGCGACGGTGTCGGAAACTGTTTCGCCGGAGGGGAGGACGAGGCGGGTGTAGCGCGAGTCGGGGTCGGACAGTTCACGCAGGCCGAAGCGCACGAATTCGGTGACGTGCATGGCGTAGTTGGTGAACAGGATGTAGCGCTGCAGGGTGTCTACGTCGATGCCGGTGTAGTGCTCGAGTCGCGCGATGGCGAGGTCGAAGCGTTGCGGGCCGAAGTGGAACAGGGGTTTTTCCGGACCGTGGAAGGCGTCCCAGTGGCCGTCGACGATGGCGTCGTGGACGTCGTCGAGGGCGGGTCGGGGCAGGTTGCGTGTTTCGTCGATAGGCGGTGTGCCCTTGATGTAGGCGGGCGGGATGACGATATCGGAGTACTCCACACGCATGGAGCACGGATAGTTCGAGGTCAGCGCCTCGAGTTGGGCGATGAGGTAGTCCTCGAGCAGGTCGGGGCGGGAGAGGACGGCGGAGTAGGTGCCGGCTTTGTCGACGTAGCCGAAGGTTTTGGAGCGGTCGATGGGGCGCCATTCGCGGACTTCGACGGTGAGTTTGGGGTAGCGCACTTCCCCGTAGCGTTCGAAGTCTCCGGCGCGTGCGATGTCGCACGACGCGTTGTACAGGGCTTTTAGCTTTTCGACGACCTCACGTACCTGGTTCATACCCCGCCAGGCTACTCACGAATGAGCACGCGGCGCACGGCTTCGGCGCGGCGACCAAACTCCTCTACGGGAACGCCTTCGCGGATGCACTGCTCAATGAGTTGCTGCATGCCTGCGATGTAGAACCGGGCCATGTCGTCGACAAGCTTCATGTCCGCGTTTTCCCAACGGGCGGCGCGGGGCAGGAGTTGTTCGCGCATGGTGGGCAGCATGACCTCGTACACCTGGTTGTCCAGCAGGCTGTGGATCGGCGAGTCGATGATGCGCACGGCAGCGGTGTAGTGACCGGCGGTGCTCTGCGCCAGTGCAGTGACCGACGCTTCAAAGTTCTTGTCAATGCTGAATCGTTCCGCGAAACTGCCGTAGGCCGCCAAGACCCACTGCGCTGCGGTGGCGAGCACGAGGGCGTCGCGGTCCTCAAAGTGCTGGTAAAACACCTGACGGCTCACGCCTGCTTCTTTCACGATTTGCGAGACGTTGAGCTCAGCGACCTCGTAGTCGTTGAGGAGGCGCATGGTGGCGTCGATAAGCGCCTTTCGCGTGCGCAGTGCACGCGGGTCTTGGCTGTCCGAGCGGCGGCCCGGGAGGATAGTTTCAGTCATCCCATGTCTCCAAAAAATTTCCGACATTAGTGTTATGTGGTATGAGCCTAACCGATGACACCCTGGAACTGTTACATGCCCTTATTAGAAATGGATGCGTCAACAACCTAACGGCAGATTCTGGACACGAGGAAAGAAACGCCCGCACGCTGCAGGAATTCTTCGGGGATACCCGTGTAAACGTCGAACGCTTCGAACCCCATCCGGGTCGAGTTTCCGTAGCGTTTTCCATCGAAGGCACCGACCCCAACGCCGAGCCACTCACCCTTTTGGGCCACACCGATGTCGTGCCCGTCGACGAGGATAAATGGACAGTTGACCCGTTCGGGGGTGAGATCAAAAACGGCCGCATGTACGGGCGCGGCGCCACCGACATGCTCTACATCACTGCAGCGATGGCGGCGGCTGTGCGCGACGTTGCCCTCTCCGGCACGCAACCCAAAGGCACCCTGACCTTCGTGGGATGCGCCGACGAGGAGGCCCGCGGTGGCCTCGGCGCGGCGTGGCTTTCGGAGAACGCGTCGTTCCCTTGGGCGAACTGCCTGTCCGAGGAGGGCGGCTCCCACCTGCCTGTGTCCGACGGCTCCGACGCGCTCGTGATCGTCGTCGGCGAGAAGGGCGCCGCACAGCGCCGCTTGACCGTGCATGGCGACGCCGGCCACGGCTCCGCGCCGTTCGGCCGCGACATGGCGGTAACCAAGATCGGTGAGGTCGCGCGCCGCATCGCCACCATCACGCCCGAAGTGCGTAGCGACGACATCTGGGAGGGCTACGTCCGCGCCTGGAAATTCGACCCCGACACCGAAGCGGCCTTGCTGCGCGGCGAAGGCTACGAGACGTTCGGTCAGCTGCAGGGCTACTCCCACGCCATGAGCCACCTCACCATCTCCCCCACCGTGCTGCGTGCCGGCGAGGCGATCAACGTGTTGCCGTCCGTCGCCTGGATGGAGCTCGACATCCGGCCCTTGCCTGGCCAAACGCAAGAAGAGATCGACGATCTGCTGCGGGAAGCGCTCGGCGACCTTGCCGACGAGGTGGAGATCACCCACCTCATCACCGAACCCGGCACCGTCTCCCCCACCTCGGGCCCGCTTTACGACGCCATCGTGGACACCTTCCACGAATTCTTCCCCGACGTCCCCGTCGTCCCGACGATCGCGGCGGGTGGATCCGACCTGCGCTTTGCTCGTCGTAAAGGTGGTGTCGGCTACGGATTCGCCCTCCACGGGCGCGGCGAAACGCTGGGGTCTGTTCTAGGTGAGCTCCACAGCCACGACGAATCCGTCTCCCTTGAAGACGTCGACCTCACGGTCCGGGCGTACCGTTCCCTGATCCGCCGCTTCGTCGGGGCGTAGGTTTCGCGGCCATTTCTCGCCCCATTTCTCGCCCCATTTCCCTTCATATGCAGGTCTCGATATGCGTAACTGCTGGTCACGACGTTTTCCGAGTTTCCGCCGTAATTTCGGGAAAACGCTCCAACCTGGGATTACGCATATCGAGACCTGCATATGAAGCAAAGGTGGCCACGTGGGATGCTTAACGCATGAAGAAAACTCTCGTAGCGGCGCTTGCCGCCAGCGCCGTCACTGCCGGAACGTTAACAGCGCCCGCAGCCGAAGCCGTGGAACCAAGCACTACCGCGACAGCCACCCCAGTCACGACTACTGCAAATCCCGAGCAGAACCCCGCCATCGCAGAGGAATACACCCCGCTCGAGATCGCGCTTGGACTTGCTGGCGCCATTGCCGTGTACGGGGCGATCGCTGCTGGCACATGCTGGGCGATGAAACAGGGATTCATTCCGAACCCTGCACCGAAGTACATCCCTTGCCACGCGAAACCGAAGCCCGCACCGAAGAAGCCCGCCTCGAAAACAGCACCGAGGCCAGCACCGAAACCTGCACCGCGGCCCGCTCCAACCCCTGCTCCGAAGCCGGTGCAACGGCCGGAGCCTGCCCCGGCACCCGCACCGTCGAGGGCATACCCGAACTGCCGCGCCGTTTGGAACGACTTGGGACGCCCCATTCGAAGCAATGACCCGGGCTACGGCTCCCACCTAGACCGCGATGGCGACGGGATTGGATGCGAAAAGCGCCCGAAGTAGCTCTTCCCACCTGTCACATCTGCCCCATCCGTGACATACTGTTCCGCATGAAGTTCCGTACTCTCGCAATGACCGCCGCGCTGGCCGGCACGATCGCCGCCGCGCCGACCGCCCAAGCTGACGCCATCGACGACGCACTTGCCGCGCTGCCGTCCGGCCCGATCTCCTGCGACCAGGCCTCCCGCTACTGGACCAACGACGCCGACTACCAGCAGAAAGTCCGCCAGGCCCGCACGCTCGCGGCGTTCGACCGTCGCGGCCCACAGATCCTCGAGGCACTGTCGCGTGTCGACGAAGCCGCCAACCGATGCGGCCTCAAGGGCACCCAGGGCGGCAACAAGACGGCCAACACCACCGCCCCGAAGCAGCAGACCCAGCAGCCGAAACCGCAAGCGCCGGCTCAGCAGCCTAAACAACAGCCACAGCAGCCGAAGCAGCAGCCGAAGCTGAACATTCAGCCGCAGTTCCCGGAGCGCATCAACCTCACCCCGGCTGGCGTGCCGTCGGTTGATGTGCCGGTCGCGGGCGTGACCACGCTGCAGTTGCCGGACCTGCTGAAGATGCTGCAGGACGCGTTGGCGCAGATCCTGGCTTACTTCAACATCCAGCTGTAAAGCTCGTTGCCGTCGGCGTGGATGCGCACGCCGGGCGTGGGGTCAAGCCACAGGTCAGTCTGGAGGGTGTGTTCGCCGTCGGTGCAGGTAAACGAGATCGTTTCGTTGGTTTTATCCAGCACCTCAACGCGTGCGCGTGTGAGCCATGCGTTGCGACGACGCACCCCAATCAGCTTCTGATACTCCGTAAAAATCCACCCACCCAGTGGCGAGAGTTCGGCCGGGGTGGTTGGCAGGGCGGGGCGGACGGCGTCGTCGGCAGACCAGCCCTCGCCGCGGGTGCCGGTGAAGCCTTGTTCATCGCCGTAGTAGATCGACGGCATGCCGGGCACGGTCATGAGAATCGCGGCGGCGAGGATCAGTTTGTCGGGTCCGACTGTGGAGGCGATCCTGTCCACATCGTGGTTGCCGATGAACGTGTTGGTCAACAGGTCGGCGGGGTGGCGTTCGAGGGCATGGGCGAGTTCCCAAAAGTTGGCGTCGGCAAGCGATGACCAGGTGGCTTTCCACAGTTCATACTGGGTGACTGCGTCGAGCGTGCCGGCCGCGGCGATCTCTGCGTAGTCGCCGTGGATGACCTCCCCGAGGAACATTGCGTCAGGGAACTCCTCGCGAACGCGGGAGAGCACGTCGCGCCAGAATTCGGACGGGACGGCGTAGGCGACGTCGAGGCGCCACCCCGCGATGCCGCGGCGCAGCCAGTGGCACATGATGTCGACGACCGCATCCCGGATCTCTCGCTCGTCGTGGTGGAGTGTGGCCAGTTCGTTGTGACCCTCCCAGTCCGTGTCGCCGGCAAGACCTTGCTCAACCCAAGGGTGGGTGCGGGCCACGTGGTTAAAGACCCCGTCGAGCATTATGTTGATGCCACGGGTTGCGCAGGCGTTGATAAGCCAGTCGATGTCGGTGTCGTCGCCAAGCCTTGCGTCAATGCGCAGGTGGTCGAGGGTGTCGTAGCCATGGGTGACCGACTCGAAAATGGGACCGAGCAGCAGGCCATTGCAGCCGAGTTCGACCAGGTAGTCCAGCCACGCCTCGAGTCCGCGTAGGCGGTGTGCGGCATCTTTAGTGTCGCGGATCGGCGCGCCGAGCGCGGCGAGCGGGTAGACGTGCCACCAGATTGTGCGATCCAACATGTGCCCGAGCCTACGCACCGAGCAGCGCCAGCGGTACGACCGCGATTCCGTCGGGGCGGCGGTAGGCGCGGTTGCCGGTGGTGAGGATCACCGCGTCCACAACATCGTCCGGGAGTTTCTCGCGCAACCAAAGTAGGTGCTTGACGTCGTCGTCACCCACGTTGGCGGCCAGTTTGACCTCCAATGCCACGATCGCACCGTCTTGGTCCTGTGCAATGAGGTCGACCTCTCGATCCCCTTTGACCGTGCGGAAGTGGCCGACAGTACCGAAGGATGCTTGCGCCGCTACCCGCACGGTGAGGGTGGCGAGCGACTCGAACAGTGGTCCGAGCAGATAGTTGAACCGTCCCGTGAGTTTCGCAGCTGGAATCTCCAGCAGACGCAGGACAAACGCTGGGTCCGCAAGCTGGTGTTTCGGTGCTTTCGCGAGGCCAGCGAACGGGGAGCGTCGCATGTCCCAAGCTGGCACGGGGTCCAGCATCCACAACTCGGCGAGTTTTTCTCTGTACACCATCGTCGTGGATTTGGCGGGTTTGTTGGTTTGTCCGGGCGTGGCTGCGTCGAGAATCTCCTGGTAGCTCGTCGTCGTGGAGCTGGCTGCTGCGTACGCCGCTAGCCAGTTCATCAACGCTGTTGGGTTGCGCGCGGTGTAGCCCTGCTCAGGGAGGTCGCGATCCACCACACGGGTGAGATAGGAGTCCAGCTGCTGGTTGCGGAGTACCGGTGGCGCTTCATAGAACCCCGGGAAGCCGCCGGACGCTATCGCGTCAATGTAGTCTTTCAGGGTTTTGTCGGTCTCGCCTGCGATGGTTGCGTCGCCTTGAAAAAGTTCGCGCATGCTTATCGACGACTCCCAGCCACGCCGTTCAAACAACGCCAACGGTCTCATCCGCATTGACAAGATGCGCCCTGCTCCGCTGTGAGTATCAGTCCCGGCTACGGGAGTGGCTGAGCCGGTCAGGAGAAAACGCCCGGCGGGAGCACCATTATCCACCGCCCGCCTGACGTAATCCCAGGACTCGGGGTGGCGCTGCCATTCATCGATCAAGATCGTGCCATCAGGGCTTGCGGTGAACGCCGGATCCGAGGCGAGAACTCCGGCACCCTCATCCGTGTCGAGCTTGAGCACCGTCGACGCTCGCCGGCGCGCAGTTTCGGTTTTGCCGACACCTTTCGGCCCCTCAACCGCAATAGCAGACGCATACGGAAGGAGCTGGTCAAGTTGGGTGTCTACGGCCCGTTGCAGGTATCCCATAGACACGAACCATACCAATTTTCCGTCGTGAATCGGTCGTTTTTTCCGTCATGAATCGGTCGAATTTTCCTCCCTGCGCCGAATGAGCGGCTGCAGGCCCTTGGCGATGCGCTCGCGCCACTCCTTGGCAATTTCTTCGTAGCCGCTGTCGTGGGGGCGCATGCCGCGGTGGGTGAAGTTGACCTTGGTTTTGCCGGACTCGTCCTCTTCGATGTCGAAGATAAGCGACGTGTCGTCCCACTCGTGGTCTTCCTTGGGGTTGTCGGTTGGTTCGACGTCCCAGACGATGCGCTTGCCGTCGTCGGCTTCCTTGACGGAGAAGCCGACGTAGCGGTCGTCGTCGGAGTAGTGGAACTCGGAGCCTTGTTCGGCGGCGTCGCCTTCGACGCGTTCGTCCCACCAGGTTTTGGGTTTGGTGATCGCTTGGTAGACCTCTTCGCGCGTGGCGGGGACGGAGAAAGATGCGGTGAAGTCGCGGATGGCTTGGGCTGTGGTGCCGTCGGCAAACTCGTAGTCCGACAGCGTGTGGTCCGGGTCGTAGATGGAGATGTTGTAGCCCTCGTCCCGGTACTGCATGAGGCCGTCTTTGATCAGGTCGCGGCCGGCCTTGTTAAACGCGGTCACGCCAGAGACGTCAAGGATGAGGTTTGTGCTGGTCAGGCGGCGCTGGGAAAGACCACGGAGGATCTTCTCAGCGGAGGTGAACGTGATCATGCCTTGCAGTTCGACGATTTCGGCGTCATCGCGGCGTTCGATCCGGCGGATGCCCGGCGCGAAGTAGAAGTTCGACGACAGCAGGTTCAGGCCCATGGAGCTGGACAGTTCCTGGAAGATTTTTACTCCGCGCACGGAGTTGCCCTGTTTATCCAGGCGCGGGCTTAGCGACGCAATACCTAACTGGCCCGGCAACGTCCCGATCAAGCCAC
Source organism: Corynebacterium sp. HMSC075D04 (assembly GCF_001815635.1). NCBI lineage: Bacteria > Bacillati > Actinomycetota > Actinomycetes > Mycobacteriales > Corynebacteriaceae > Corynebacterium > Corynebacterium sp. HMSC075D04. The sequence continues at coordinate 8,872 of NZ_KV821315.1, read as the reverse complement.
CGGCCACGCCTGACTTCGCGGGGATGCCGACGTTGACCATCCAGCGCCCGGAGGCGTCGTACATGCCGGCGGAGACCATCACGGCTTGGGCGAGTCGGGCCGCTTCCGCCGAGACGATGCGCTCCCCGGTGACGGGTTGGATGCCGGCGTTGGCAAGGGTTGCCGCCATCACCGCGAGGTCCTTGACGGTGGCCAGGATGGCGCACTGGGCGATGTAGGAGGCGACGGCGTCGTGGGCGTCGTCGCTAATGGTTCCGGCTTCGCGCAGCATGTGGGCGAACGCCTTGTTGCGGTCGGCAGTGGCCTTTTCGGATTCGAATACCTGCTGGTCGATGCGCAGTTCGCGGCCGGCGAGGCGGGAGAAGTAGGCGCGAAGTTTCTCGCTGCGCTGCTCCACGGGGATGTCTGGGCCACCGATGAGTTGGTTGACGGTGATGGCGCCGGCGTTGATAAGGGGGTTGGCGGGCCGGCCTTCGCTATCAAGCGAAAGTGCGTTGAAGGCCTCGCCGGAGGGCTCGACGCCGACGTGGGTGTGGACCTCGTCGGGCCCGTACATGTCCAGCGCCAGCGCGTAGACGAACGGTTTGGAGATGGACTGGATGGAAAACTCGTAGTCGCAGTCCCCGACCGCGTAAAGCTGTCCGTCTGCGGTGCACAACGCAAGCCCGAGCTTGTCGGGGTCGGCGTGTTTGAGCACGTCGATGTAGTCGGCGCGGTGGCCGGAGTCGTGGTCACGCACCGATTCGACGATGTCGTGCAGGTATTCAGTCACAGGCGAACGCATGCCGCAAGTGTAGGACCTGCGGAGGATACTAAGGCCGCTTGGTCAGACGGGCCCCGCACTCCCCTGGCCGGTCGTGGGGGCGCAACTGCACCTTGAAGCCGTCGAGGCTTTCCTCCAAGAACCCTTCGTGCAGCGCACAGATGACCGGGGCAGGGCGCTTGCCACTCTCCGTGATGAAGGGACAGGCGTTGAGGCCGAGTTCCCGCACTTTCCGGGTTGTGGCGTCGGGGCGGTGCAGCGGATCGAAGCCCATCTCCCGCAGCATCTCGGCGGCCTGTCGCTCCGCACAGTCCAGGTCTGTTGCGGTACCGCTTTCAGGGCGGGCGTTGATCCGGTTGGCCCATTCGCGGCCGATGGCCTTAGCGGTGGTGGCGGTGGCGTCGTCAGGCAGTTTGCTCGCAAGCACCTCCACCAGTGCCACAATTGCGCGCGACGCACTGCTCGTGCGTGCAACCCGAGCGGTGTACACGTGCGACGGGCGGCCCCTGCCAGATCCGGTAGCGACGTGGCGGCTGACCACGCCTGCGCTCATCAGTTCGTCGAGGTGGCCGCGCACTGTGTTGGGGTGCATGCCAAGCGCCTCGCCGATCTCGGCGACTTGGACTCCCTCAGGGTGGCGCTGCACCTCGTGGAACACGTCGACCTGTTTCGCGGTCAGCCGGTGAACGGCTGCGATCAGCTCACCAGATGGTCGCGGTGCATGTCTGCGTTCCATGCGCATTCTCCTGGACGTGTTACGGGCATTCCTGAAATTATATGCCTTACTGAGTTGTACTCCAATTTGATTTTCGCGAGTCGTACAATGAGTGTTACGCAAACTCACTACTAAGGAGCCGTCCGTGGCGCGCAACACCCACATCGCAGCTTGGTCCGTGGTCGCGGCACTCATAGCTGGGACTGCATCCGCAGCAACACTCCTGGCGCCTGCCCAAGGCGAGCTTCCAACTGGCGACGACGTCGTCCACGTTGATGTGGACATCGAAGGCATGCGGTTTATCCCCGACCGTGTCGAGGTTCCACGTGGCACCAAACTCGTGGTCAACCTGACAAACTCCGGCGACAAAGAACACGACCTGAAAGTTGGCGAGGGATACTCGGGCCGACTCAGCCCCGGCGAGAGCGCGAGCGCCTATTACGGCGAGTTCAACGTTGACACGCTCGGGTGGTGCACCATCGCCGGGCACAAAACAATGGGGATGCTCTTTAGGGTCGACGTGACGCCTTAATCAACGCCACCTGCGCCTTCACGGCCCGTGCGAGCAGCGGAATGAACGCCACGAGCACGCCAAATACGACGAAGGACAGCACAATCCGCGCGTAGGAATTGTTCACCGCCAGCCATGCCAACAGCGCCACATTGAACAGGCCGACGCGCACGTAGGCAGCCCGGTTGAGTTCACGGAGCCCGGCCTTCACCGCTGCCGGCCCACCGCCCATCATGGTTGGCATGAGGTAGCTCATCGCGCCGATGAGCAGTTGTGCTGCAAACCCGAGCAGCAGCGGCAACGTTGGAATGTCGGCAGATCCGCCGAACAGGCGCACTGCGTACCAGGTCAGCCCGCCAATCAGCCACGCAACCGCGAACAGGGCCGATAGCGCTGGGTAGGTGATGCGACCTCGGGGATCGCGAAGCACCGTCAGCGCGTTAACCACAAAGCCCTGGTAGAGCCACGCCCAGCCCGCAACGATCACCATGGTGCCGATGCCGGTAACCACGGACATCCGCAGCAGCGCACCCGCGACCGCCACGGTGACGCCAGCGCCAGCGAGCACCAGTGCCACACCGACCCTCCCCACGGCGCGCGTGCGCCACATCGCGGGAAACAGCACGCTCAGCGCGCCCATGGCTGCAAAGCCGACGAAGCCGCCAACGTTGATGAACATGTGCGCCTGGCGCACCGCACCGTGCCACTGACCAGGCAGTCCGGCCGACAGCGCCGCGCCGAACAGCGCACCGACCGGCAGACAGCACGCCGAGGCCACGAAGCCGTACACACTCGCATTGCTTCGTTGCGACGCCCTGACCTGCCCCGCCAACACCACCGCATGCCACGCCACCACAATGCCGACGACCAGCGCGCCGACCCAGGTCAGCCAGTACCACAGCGCCACCTGACCAACGAGCGTGGCAACGACGCCGGCGTTGAGCAGATAGGTGCGGGTGAGCTGGGCGGGGCGGGTGGCGTCGTCAAGCTTGCGCCCCAGGAAGCGCTCAGTGAGCGTCTGCGACCACAACAGGATCGAGTTTGTCAGAATGCCCAGCGTAAAAATGTGGATGAGCAGCCACGATCCCTCAGGGATGAACGGGTGGACAAGCCCCACGATGATGAACACGCCCATCCAAATGCTCACCGGCTTGGAGGCTTTGCGGTGCCACGCCCGCGGATTCATATCAGGCATTGACCGACCCCGACTTCGGGTTGTCGCGGAAGCACCACCACGTGGCCGCCGCGAACACAACCGCAGATACGGCCAGCACGAACAGCACATTCTCGTACGACTCGGTGTACGTCGCGCCACCATCCAGACCCCGCTGGAGCAGCGAACCGGTCAGCGCGACGGTGGTCAGGGTGCCGAACTCGTAGGAGACCTCCTCCACACCCGCCGCCATGCCGGAACGGTTCATCGGAGCCGCGCCAATGATCGCAATCGACGACACACTCATCACCGAGCCCACCGCAAAGCCCAACACCGCAAGCGACACAACCTCGAACAGCACGCTATGCGACGACGCGCCCACCACCAGCAGACCAGCCCCCACCACCGATAACGCGAAACCACCAGCGATCAACGGCATGAAGCCAACCTTGTGCAAAAACGCGCCACCGAGCGTCGACGCGGGAATGGCGGCCACGGCCATGGCGACGACGGTGGTGCCGGCCTTCAGGGGCGTAAATTCGTCGACAAGCTGCAGCTTCTGCGTCGTCATCAATTCCGCGCCCGCCATGATGAACATGCCACCCGCCGCGGCAACAACGCCGCCGGTGAACATGCGGGACCGGAAGATGTCGAAGGTGAGCAGCGGGTCATCGAGGCGCGCCTGACGCCGCACAAACAGCCACGAGCCCAACACGCACGCCACGATCGAGCCGACCAGCAGCGCGACGCTTTGGGTGTTCGCAGCCTGCTTGATCGCCATCGTCAGGCCCGACAGCGCAACCAGCGAATACAGCGAAGATATGACGTCCCACGCCTTGTTCGGATCCGGCAGATTCGGCGGCGCCAGCCACACCGTAAGCACGAGCGCAAGCAACACAATCGGCACGTTGATGAGGAACACCGAACCGACCCAGAAGAACTCCAGAAGCAGACCACCAACCACCGGTCCGAGCGCGCCGCCAACCACGGCAACCGCGCCCCAAATACCGATGGCAAGGTTGCGCTCGCGCTCGTCGGAAAACGTCAGACGGATCAACGCCAACGTCGCCGGCATCATCACCGCCGCGCCCACGCCAAGCATCGCGCGTGCCGCGATCATCTCAGCCGTGCCCGGCGCGAACGCCGCCCCCAGCGACGCCACACCGAAAATCCCGAGACCGATCAGGAACATCTTGCGGTGGCCCACCCGGTCCCCCAGCGTGCCTGTGCCAAGCAGAAGGCCCGCAAGTGCGAGCGGGTAGGCGTTAATGATCCACAGGCCCTCGCTGGGACCTGCGCCGAGACTACGTTCAAGCGCGGGCAACGCCGTGTACAAAATTGAATTATCCAGCCCGATCATGAGCAGGCCGAGAGATACAACAGCAAAGAAGCCCCAGCGCTGCGCGGGTGTGCTGGTGGATTCCATGCGGGGAATACTACCGCGCGGTTCTTTTTCACCTTGTCGCAGGATCTACGCCAGGTAGGCCGCACCTTGCTGCATAAGTCGCTCTAAGTACAAATAGCGCTGCTTAGTCACCCAACCACTGCCTTTACCGGACGCAGTATTTTCAATTTCACTTGGCAAAGTCCGATGCGCTCCAAGTGGTTGCGTTTCGTCCTTTGAGGTCAACACAAACGCTTGATACCGACCTTCAACCCCACTGCCATCACACCATCCATTTTGAGATAGCTCTTCAATGGCTTGCGCGATTTTCCGCAGTTCAGGCCTGTTGCGGTCTTTTGCCTCTTTCCTTAAGAGCCGCGCCTCGTTCAAATTCCAGGTGATATTGTCCTGCCGATACTTGACCGCAGGAATCTCAGTTTGAATCTTTCTGTCAACATAAAACGCAAGATGACGCACAGGACGAAACGTTCGTCCTGATTTACAGACATACACAGACGTCTTTTTATAAAGCTCCCATTCCTTCTTTCCAGGAACTAACAAAGTATCTGCTGGTTCGGTCGGGCGCCGGTTGTACAGGGACTCAACGCGGTCTACTGCCTTAAGAAAATGCTCGAACGCAGGATCAACATAGTTCGCCACCGCAAATATTCGATCGCATTCAAACGGGACATCGGTATCAAGAATCGAATCGTGGTGAGCCACGCGATTACGAAAGTTCCTAATCCCTTCCACTGCGGCGCCAACTTCGCTACGACTTCGGGCATAAGGGAACGCGCGTTGCAAACAGAGGCGCCAGAGCTCGTCGTTGCCTTTTCCGAGCATTCGAGTCCAAAATCCGAAATGCAAGTTCGCGGTTATCTGCGCCCGCGAATCTCGGTGGTGGGGACTTAATCCCTCCCTTGTGTCTTCAACCCTTTCCCGGACTCCTTCTCCAATTAAAGGATTTCGAGAGAATATCCACGGCACTGAGCCAGCATCGTGTTCGAAATGCTCCCTGAGAGCCTTATCGATGACGTTTCTCAGCCCAACTTCAAAATGGGCAAGTAACTCCAGACCTGCAGAGGCAACCTCCCCAGCCCAAAGATAAAGCTCTCTGGCTTTCTGCACATCGTTGTTTGCTTCCTGCAGATACGGCGCAAAGCGCGAGTCACTGACGAGCTTTGAGAAGAAAAACTCGGAACCAGGACCTTCAACCCCATCTAAGGACCCCAAAGTGTCAACCCCCTTGACCTTTTATGAATGTGCGCACAAATCCAGCACCTATGCTTGGACGTAGCGCCCTTTAAGTGTAATCTCTTTCTCGTACGCCCCGGTGTCGCCTCTGCTCAAGCAAGCGCCCGGGGCTTAAAATTTCCGGGTTAAGTAGCAAAATGTGTGTCCGGTCGGCGTGTCGTCGGTCGGACACTTTTTGTGCTATTTCATGGGGCCTTTTCTGATTCGTATCGAGTGGTTGTATTCGGTTGGGATAGCGTTGTCGTAGAAGGCTGGTCGTCCTGTTTCTTGGTCGGCTTTGTTGTGGTCTTCTTCGGCAAGATCGTTGACTTTGGCGAGTTGGTCTTGTCCGAAATTGCACCGCCTGGCGATCGTGAGTGGATCGTCAGGTCCGTCTAAGAGTCTCACGCGGGTGCAACGGTGAGGGGTGTAGAGAACGCACGGTGGGCGGTTGCGAATAAGTGACCACGCTGGCAGCCGAGAGGTACGAGCGATGAAAGATCAGCTCGAGCATTAGCGAACGTACTGACGTCGCTTTATTAGGTGTACTGACCGGGTACGTTGCGGGCACGCCGGTTCGGCGCACCGCCACAGCCGCTTGCGCCACACCAGCAGCACCGGCCGCCCCGCCGAGGGGATGTCACGCACCAGATGCTCACGCCGGCCGCGGGCCACCGCGACCACCCCGCACCGCGGGCACCCGGTCACCGACTCGGAGGTCTCCACCAACAGCTCCAGCTCACCGCCGTACTCACCGGCGGCAAGCACCACCAACCCCGAGATGCCGAGCATCGCAGCGGGCAGGACGGTAGCCTCAACACTCACCTGGGACTCCTCTCGATCCGTTGCTTGGTCGCTACGAATCGTGGAGTCCCAGGTCCGTCTTCACCAGCCCAACCCGGTCAGCGCGTCGCAACCCGGCTACCACGCTTGGTGAGGAAGATCTGCTAACGTGGTTCGGCGACGGCCCGGGCACGTCCTTGTTCCTAACCGTCGTGCGCTGGGGTCCGCGTGGACCGCTCGGCCAGCGTCCATCCAGTCAGGAGGCAGTCAGCAGATGTTCGACGACAACGGCTCATTCCTACTCGCCATGTTCGAGTTCTTCATCTTCTTCGCATGGTTCATGTCCCTGTGGTGGATCTTCGGAGATCTCTTCCGCAGCAAGGACCTCGGCGGCTTCGCGAAGGCGCTGTGGGTGGTGTTCATCGTCGCGCTGCCGTTCATCGGAATGCTCGCGTACCTGCTTGTTCGAGGTCGGGGGATGACCGACCGCGCGGCCGAGGCGCACCAGGAGCTCCAGCAGCGGCAGGAGGAGTACATCAAGTCCGTCGCCGGCGGCTCCGCCGGATCGAGCCCGACCGATGAGATCGCCTCGGCGAAGGCCCTTCTCGACTCGGGAGCGATTACCCAGCAGGAGTTCGACCAGATCAAGGCAAGGGCGCTCTCCTCGGTCTGACCCTGGTCCGCTCACTCGCCAGCCGCAGCGTCGCGGTCCGAGGGCGAAGAAGTACCGTTCTAATGACAACACCCCGCAGGGAAACCTGCGGGGTTATTTTTGGGTTAAGGGTCAAAAAGGGGTTAAGTAGCAAAATGTGTGTCCGGTCGGCGTGTCGTCGGTCGGACACTTTTTGTGCTATTTCATGGGGCCTTTTCTGATTCGTATCGAGTGGTTGTATTCGGTTGGGATAGCGTTGTCGTAGAAGGCTGGTCGTCCTGTTTCTTGGTCGGCTTTGTTGTGGTCTTCTTCGGCAAGATCGTTGACTTTGGCGAGTTGGTCTTGTCCGAAATTGCACCGCCTGGCGATCGTGAGTGGATCGTCAGGCAGTTGCGTTTTTGCATACAGGCACCACTCGAGCATTTTTCGTTGGCGTTCTCCTGACCTGCCGCGGTGTGCATCGGCGATGCGTTTGAGCTGGGCGTTGATGCCGCCTTCGAGGCTGTTGGTTGTTGAGACCCACCGGTTTGGCTCGAGTGCGTTTTTGGGCGGCTGCAGGTAGGTAAACAGCCATCCTTTCCGTGAGAGGTGCAGCAGGGAGTTGTATGCCTTGCGAACTCGCAGGTGGGTCCATTCCCACTGGTGATTCAGCGTGCGCCGTTCTTTTGGCACGGGGGTCTTTTCGTCGAGGAATGCTTTATAGACCTGTCCGAAGTCGTGGAGACGCAGTGTCCATTCGCGTGCCTGGTCAAGTGTGGTGATGCGGGTCAGTTTCAACGCCAGTGCGTAGATCGCCTTGCCCGCGTCGGTGCGTGGTTGGGTCGACGTGTAGCGACGGATCGCGCGTTGGGCATGGACTAGGCAGCGCTGAATGAGCGTGTTTGGCCAGCACGCTTTAATGGCGGTGAGTGCTCCTTGTCCGCCGTCGAGGACCACACATAGTGGCTCGGCGATCTTTTTGAGCAATTGGGTGTAGGCGTGGGCGGTTTCGCTTTTCGCCCAGTGCCATGCGATGACGTGGTCATAGCTGGCCGCGACGAGGAGGCAGCCAGCGGCGGTGTAGGTACCGTCGATGAAGATCTGGTCATAGACGCGGTGAGGTTCACCATCGTTGGGCACATCGATGAGCCAAAACGGCGCGAATCGGCGATCTAGGGTCCACCGGCTGATGTTTCGCAGGCGAGCGACCTCGGCCAATGAGGCGGTGCAAGTCGCATAAGAGATGAACGCTTGAAAGTCGCGAGTTTGGGTGTGATCGGTGCGGCGGCGTGTCGTCGAGCTGCCGCAATCTGGGTTTTTGCACCGCCACCTGGTTGTGCCTTTGGAAGTGGTGCCATTTTTCTTCATTTCCCCAGCGCATACTGGGCAACGTGGTCTGTTTCTACTCACCCAGAAAGCACACCAATCCCCGACTAGCACATGAGGATGCCATTCCGGTGGATTGAACGAGAATCGAGCATATATAAGGTGCGAAACCTTATATACGGCCGATTTATGCCGTCTGAGCAGTGAGGACTGCGAAAATCAGACACACATTTTGCTACTTAACCCAAATTTCCTACCACCTTCAGGGGTCAAAACAGCAAAAGCCCCGACCCACACTCCGGAGAGTATGTGTCGGGACTTAGTTTGTGCCCGGGGGGGGTGTCTGGTTCGGTGACATCGTTCCGCATGTCTC
>NZ_KV821314.1:0-272 GCF_001815635.1 Corynebacterium sp. HMSC075D04 | reverse complement strand
CCGACGGTGTCGTTGGCACCCCAGTGGCGAAGATCTAGAGTGTGGCCTAATTCGTGCAGGATGGTGTTGCGCAGTTTTGCATCTGATCCCATCAGGCGGTTATTGGCGATGAAAAGCGAGTTATCGCCAACCAAGGAAATACCCGAGGCGTAGTTACCTTGATCAATCTGATCGCCAATAACCCCGATGCGGAAGATGTTGTCACGCTCGCCTAAGAACTCGTCGATGTTGTCGAGCAGTTTGTAGGCCTGGATTTCATCCTGAAAGTAGTA
>NZ_KV821313.1:0-76608 GCF_001815635.1 Corynebacterium sp. HMSC075D04 | reverse complement strand
GGTCTCGCTGACTGGGATTAAGTTACACACACCCAAACAACAACACAAATCGCCAGCGTAGAGCGTGTTTTCTAAGCGTCTTTAAATCCTTGTTTTGGGTTAATCACGCCAAAAACGAACAACGCCTGCAAAACCAGGCCGATCAAGAACATCAAACCCGCGATGGCCAGCGCGTATGCGACTTGGGCGGGGTGGGGATCGTCGATAAGCAATGTGTCTTTGACCGCGAAGAACAGGAACATCGCAGGGATGAGACCAACGTCTGTGCGCCACACCTTCAGCGGTGCGCCGAGCACAGCACTGGCGAGGCCCGCTGCCCCCAGAGCAAGAATCGCCCTCAGACCGATTGGCGCGACCAGCAGCAACACCGCCATATAGAGCGCAACCGATGCCAGGGCGGCACCCCAATACAGGACCAGCCAGCGGCGCCGGGGAACGCCGAAACTCGTCATTGCCGTTGCGCCGAGGATGCCTGTGCCGTTGCTGCAATAGACCATGGCCCAGACGAGGATTGGCAGGCTCACGAGGAACTGGGCGAGAGGCTCGCTGCTCACCACTCCGGCAAGGTAGAGCAAAAGGCTATGCGCAACCGCGATACCTGCTGCCCACAACAGTTGTGGCTTGAAAACCACCTCGAAGATGAACCCTCCCCGGCCGATTCGGCCACGCACCGCGCGCCGATCCTCGTCGTTGGTCGCCTCGACGTAGCGCGTGCCTATCAGCAGGCCAGCGACCACCGCAAAGAGCGCGCCGAGCAGCCCAACCCAGTCGGGCCGCGCCGCCAGCGCCACGCCAACCCCGCACAACACCGCCGGCACCACCCCAAAGGCCGCAAGTTTCACAGCGCGCGAGCGCGGCACACCGAACGCGGTATAGGCAGTCTCCTCCTGCTGCAACGCGACAAGTACAAGCACCGTGACCATGCTGGGGAGGAATGCGGCAGAAAGCGCACTATCCACAACAAACGGTCCAAACGCCATGACGGCGATCAACGGCACCATCCACAGCAGCCGCTTCAGCGGCGAGGCGACAAACTGGTGGCGAAAGAATCCGAGAAGCGTGGTGTTCATTACGACACCTCCAACACGTGCTCGATGAGGTCGTCGAACTTGGCGGCGCGGGCATGGCGCGGGGCGTCGTCGAGAGGAATAAGCTCGGGGCCAGCAACAGCGAACGCGTCCGCATCCTCCGGAACACATTGCTTTGCGACGACCCCATCACGCCCCAGAATCACCGCACTGTCCAGCACTTTCGCGGCGTCTTCGATGTGGTGTGTGGCCATGACGATCGTACGCTTCGAGTCCGCCTGCGCCAACAGGTGGCGGTAGAACACGTCGGTGTTGTGGGTGTCGAGGCCGACGTAGGGCTCGTCGAGAAGCAAAAGCTCGGTGTTGGAGGCTAACCCGATGACGATGGAAACCATGGCGCGCTGCCCGCGAGAGAGTTTCTCGTAACGGGTGCCCAGGGCGGGGTCGAGAGCGAAGTCGGCGATGAGTTGATCTGCGACGGTTTGGTTCCACGTGCGGAAGCGCAGGCGCGCGCCCTTGATCACGTCGGCGGCGGACCACCAGCCGGGGTAGGCGGTATCGACGCCGGTCAGGCACGTGTTGTCCATCACCCGGGCGTTGTCGAAGGGGCGCTGCCCGAAGACCTCAACGGTGCCGCCGGTGGGTTTGAGTTGGCCGGCGAGGATGCGCAGCAGGGTGGATTTGCCCACGCCGTTGCGGCCGAGCAAGCCGTGGATACCGGGGCCGAGGTCCAGGTCGACGCCGTTGAGCACGTGCGTGCTGCCGAAGCGATGCGTGAGGCCAGCGGTGTGGATTGTCATCGGTACAGTCCTCTACTTTCTGCGACGCGGTCGATGAGGTCGTGGAGGTCGGCGCGGGAGTAGCCGAGGTGGACGGCTTCGTCGATAAGCGGTGCGATGTACTGGCCCGCAAACGCCTCGCGGCGAGTGGCCAGGATGCGCTCGCGGGCGCCGTCGGTGACGAACATGCCGAGGCCGCGGCGCTTTTCCAACACGTTGTCGCTCACAAGCAGCGTCAGCCCCTTGCGCGCAGTGGCGGGGTTGATTTCGTGGAACTGCGCCAACTGATTCGTCGAAGGGGCCTGATCGCCGGGCTTGAGGGAGCCGTCGACGATGAGGTCCTCCACGAAACTGGCGATCTGCACGAATAACGGCTCCGCATCAGTATTCACGACGCCTCCATTCGCCTCATTGGTTAGTTACTCGAGTAACCAACTAACTAACACGGGTTCAGGTGGAGTGCAACCAAAAAACAGAAAAAGAACATGGAGAACCCGCGCAAAATCAGGCAAGATGGGCCGTGAAAATCAACTTAGCAACGAAAAGAATCGGAATTTAGGAGCCATGCTTGAACGCACACTGGTGTTCGTCGACACGTCTTACCTGCTCGCGAGCTTTTACAATTCGTGGGAAATCGGCGCAAGAGCCCAACTAGAAATCGACCTCCCCGAGGTAGTCAACACCCTCGGGAACATGATCACCGACCAACTCAACCAACCCATCCATAGGCAACTCTGGTACGACGGCATCCCCGACTCCGGGCCCCACCGCTACCAACGCGCACTGCGCACCTGCGACGGCGTGCAACTCCGCACCGGCCAACTCATCGAATGGGGCGAACGACGCACCCAAAAAGGCGTTGACACCCGCCTCGTCGCCGACCTCGTGGTCAACGGCCTGAGCGAAAAATTCACCGACTTCGTCCTCGTCTCCGGCGACGCAGACATGATCCCCGGCGTCGAAGAAGTCACCCGCACCGGCACCCGCGTACACCTCTACGGATTCGGGTGGGACTCCATGTCCTCCGCACTGCGCCACGCATGCGACAGCACCACCATTCTCGACCCGCGCGAGGACTTCTCCAACGCCATGCGCCTGCAAGTCCTCGAAGGCCCCCTGCCGCCGACCATCCGGGAGCGCCCGCTTAACGACGCCGCACCCCTCGACGAAGCCGACGGCCCGACCTCCGTCCCAGGCCTTGGCCCCGAGCCGCTCAGCGCCGAATGCGCCAACGCCGAAGCAGAGAAACAGGAAGAGAAGACGGGTGCTGGCGATGGTTCGGGTGCCGGTGCTGATGCGTCGCAGGGTTCGGCGGAGAGTTCGGCGGAGGGCTCCAAGACCTCTGATGCCGAGGCCACCGAAGCCAAGCCTGCTGCACCCGCCTCGTCTGCTGCACCTGCAGCGCCGAAGCCCTCCGACATTGTCGGTGCTCCGGTTGCCCAGCAGCGCACGCACGAACCCGACGAGCCGGAACTCGACGAGCCTTCCGAGGCACAGGTCGAGGCCAACAACGAGTCCAACAAACCCGGCAACAAGCAGGTCTCCAGCGAACAACGCCCGGCTGCCACTCCGGCGCCGACGCCGGCCGCAAAGACAAGCCCTTCGGATACCGACTCGTCCGCCGACTCAACCAAGGCGGAGGATTCCGCGCCGCAGCAGGGACCGAAGCCGGCACCGAAGCCGTCGATGATGGCGCCGCGCCGCAAGCTTCGCTCCCGCTACGTCCCGCTCCCGGAGGAGGTGTGGACGTCCGCCGGCTTCCAAACCCCCTACGACGTGGGACAACAGTACGCGTCATGGTGGTTTGAAAACGCCGCCACCATGGAGCAGCGCGACAGCGCACATCTGCTGTCGGGTGGCGGTCTGCCACCGGAGATCGACAGGCCACTGCTGCAGTTCGCCTGCGAAACCCTCCACGAGTACACGCTGAGCGAAACCCAGCGCGTCAATCTTCGCGACGGGTTCCACTCCGGCATCCGCGGTGTCCTGATCAACATCCGTCGCAACTAGTCGCTTTACGACGACACCGGGGCCGCCAACCACCTTGCGGCCCCGTTTTTGCGTTGCTTGCCCTGCGCTTCTCTTCTGCTTCCGGCGCCTCCCCGTCTGCCCCCCTTTCTCGAAATAGTTCCCCGCGCGGGAACTTTCTTCGGTTTCCGGCGCCTTCAGGGCGACATTTTCCCAGGTCGGCAGTTCTAGACACCCGTGGTCGGACAAAATAGTTCCCGGATTCAGTGTGAACCCGGGAACTATTTTGCGGCTGCCCCTGGCACTGACAAATATTGCAAAATTTGTCAGGCCGGATTTCTGACCAGGCGCGATGCCGACGGCTGACAGATTCCGGCGAAATGTGTCAGGAAAGGCCTAGCGCTCGGCGCCAGAGTCGGTCTCGGCGTCAGTGTCGGCATCAGCCTTAGCGTCAGCATCCGACTCGGCTTCGCGGAGGTAGGCCTCGGCGTCGGCGATGGTGTCGTCGGCAACGCCAGTGTCGGCAGTCTCGGCAGAATCGGCAGCGTTCCCCTCGGAGCCGGTCTCGATCTGGCGGTCGGCTGCGGAAGCAGAAGCACCCGACCCGGCCTCGAGCTCGCCGCCCATGGAGGCACGGATCTCGGCGAGACGGTTGGAGGCGGCCGCATCGGAAGAGCCGGACTCGATTTCGGCGATGCGATCGTTCATGGAGTCCTTCATCAACTCCTGCTGGCCAAGTGCGTTGGCGTAGCGCCGTTCGGTTTTGTCGCGTACGCCGTCGAGGGTGGGCACGTCGTCAGTATTGAACTGGTTCATCGTGTCCATGGTGCGGGCCGTGTGCTCCTGCATCTTGGCCTGGTTGAGCTGGGACTCGAGTTGGGAAACCTGGGCCAGTTGCTCCTGCAGGCGGGCCTCGGACTGCTTCTGCTTTTGCTGTGCTTCCTTGGCGGCGTGGTCGGCGGAGGCGTAGGACTGCTTGGTTTGCTCAAGTTCCTGCTCGACGGACACCAGTTGGGTGGCGATGACCTCGGCGGTGGAGTTGAACTGTTGGGCCTTTTCGGTGTCGCCAGCGGCGGTGGCCTTGTCGGCAGCCTGGAGGGCGGTGCGGGCCTTGGTCTGTAGGTCGTCTTGGGACTTGATCAGACGGTCAAGCTTCATCTGCAGCTGGTTGCGGTTACCAATGATGTTGGCGGCCTGCTGGGTGATTTCCTGGTGCTGCTTCTTAGCGGCGTCGACGGCTTGTTGGATTTGCACCTTCGGGTCGGCGTTCTCGTCGATCTTGGTGTCGAAGGATTGCATAAGGTACTTCCAGCCCTTGGTAAATGGGTTTGCCATGGTTGGGTCCTTTCGGTGATGTGTGGTGGGGTTTTCATCGATAGGCAAGTGTACGCATGAAAAAGCGCCCGGCAGGCGGGCGCTTAGGCGATGAGGCCTAGTTTTCCTCGGGGTTTTGCGCTGCGATCTGGCGGCGAACCTCGTCCATATCGAGGGCCTTGACCTGGTTAATCACGTCCTCGAAGGCGGCGGGCGGAAGGGCGCCTGCCTGCTGCCAGATCATGATGCCGTCGCGGAAAGCCATAAGTGTCGGGATTGCCTGGATTTCCAGGGCGGCGGCGAGCTGCTGATTCGCCTCGGTGTCGAGCTTGGCAAAGGTTACGTCGGTGTGGGTCTCGGATGCCTTTTCAAAGGTGGGGGCGAACTGGCGGCAGGGGCCGCACCAGGATGCCCACGCGTCGACAAAGACGATGCCGTCCTTTGTGACGGTTTGCTCAAACGTGTCCTCAGTTACATCAACGGTGCTCAACGTTTCGCTCCTTGTTGCGTTAGGTTATTCTCTTGGACGTTGTGCAAAGTACAACGCGATGAGTTTTGTCGTATTCCAACCCGTGTTGGGCCGCTTTAAGGAGGCGCTCACCAGTCATGACCAAGACCTACAAGATTTCTGGTCCTGATGATGAAGTTGCTGTTGCTTCACTTGCAGATGAACTTTCGATGGTGGAGGGCGCGCATGAGGTGGACATCAATATGGAGGATGGGGTCCTGACGGTTGTCGGGTTCTTGTTCACCGATGAGGATGTCCGGTTGGCGGCGGTGAACGCGGGCTACGATTTACATTTTTGACCTATAACACCGTTTGAGGAGGCTGCGATGGCTGAGCGTACATTCCAGGTTGAGGGCATGACCTGTGGGCATTGTGAGTTGAGTGTGCAGGAGGAGGTCGGCGAGATCGCTGGCGTCACCGCCGTGAAGGCTGACCACAAGTCCGGCAATGTTGTCGTGGAGGGCGAGGGCTACTCCGACGCGGATATTGCTGCTGCAGTTGAGGAAGCGGGCTACAAGCTGGCCTAAACGGGGGATTTCGTCACGGGTATATGATGGGGCCATGACTCAACCTCCTGTGGCGTTGCAACATATTGAGCTCGGCGTAACGGGGATGACCTGTTCGTCGTGCTCTTCGCGTATTCAGCGCAAGTTAAACAAGCTCGACGGCGTGGATGCGTCGGTGAATTACTCCACGGAGACCGCGACTGTTTCGTTTGATCCGTCGTCGACGTCGACGCAGTTGCTTATCGACGAAGTCCGCGCCGCCGGCTACGACGCCTTCGAGTTAAGTGACGAAACGGGTGGGGAAACTGGTGGGGACGGGGGGTCGTCGACAAGCAATGCGCTCGATGAGGCGCGCGACAATGAAGCGGAGTATTTAAAGCGCACGACGATTTGGTCGGCGCTGGTGTCGCTTCCGGTGATGCTGGTGAGCATGATCCACGGGCTGCAGTTCCCGAATTGGGAGTTTGCGGCGCTGGCGGCCACGACGCTGGTGTTTTTCTCTGCGGGCAGTGTGTTCCACCGTGCGACGTGGGTGAATCTGAAGCACGGCGCGATGACGATGGACACGCTGATCACGCTGGGCACGTCGGCGGCGTACCTGTGGTCGATTTGGGCGCTGTTTGTTGGTGGCCCGGGGGAGCCGGTGTACCTGGAGACCGCGTGTGTCGTGATCACGTTCTTGCTCTTGGGTAGGTGGTTTGAGACGCGCGCGAAGGGGCAGTCCTCGGAAGCGCTGCGCGAACTGCTGAGCATGGGCGCGAAGGATGCGGCGGTGATCCGCGGGGATAAAGAGGTGCGGGTGCCGATCTCGCAGGTGGTTGTGGGGGATCATTTTGTGGTTCGCCCTGGTGAGAAGGTGGCTACGGATGGGCGTGTGATCTCGGGGCATTCAGCTATCGACGAATCCATGCTGACCGGCGAGTCCGTCCCGGTCGAGGTCAGCGAGGGCTCGGCGGTCACCGGCGCGACGCTGAACACGTCGGGGCGCCTGGTGGTGGAGGCCACCCGCGTCGGCTCGGAGACGACGCTGGCGCAAATGGGGAAGCTAGTCAAGGACGCGCAGGCTGGCAAGGCGCCGGTGGAGCGCCTCGTGGACCGGATCTCGCAGGTGTTTGTGCCGACGGTTGTTGTGGTTTCCCTGATCACGCTGGTCGGGCACTTGTTGGTGGGCCATGCGGTGGAGGACGCATTCACGGCTGCGGTGGCGGTGCTGATCATCGCGTGCCCGTGCGCGCTTGGTCTGGCCACGCCGACGGCGATCCTGGTCGGTACCGGCCGTGGCGCCCAGATGGGGTTGTTGATTAAGGGCCCGGAGGTGCTCGAATCGACTCGCCAGGTGGACACGGTGGTGATGGATAAGACCGGCACGGTGACCACCGGTCAGATGGGTGTGGCTGAGGTGCTGCCTGGTCCGGGCTACGAAACCGACGAGGTGCTTCGCCTGGCAGCCGGCGTGGAGGCGGGCTCCGAGCACCCGATTGCGAAGGCGATCGTCGAGGCAGCCGATGAGGTGCCTGAGTCGACCGGCTTTGAGAACCTTCCGGGTCAGGGGGCTTCCGCGCGTATCGACGACCGCCGTGTCCGCGTCGGCCGCCCCACCGGCAATCTTGGAGCCCTGGCCGATTCGTTCGCCGAGGCCGAGCAGCGTGGCGCAACCGCCGTCGCCGTGGAGGTCGACGGAGCTGTGGCCGGTGTGATTGCTGTGCGCGACACCGTAAAGGAGGACTCGCGCGATGCTGTGGCACGCCTGCGAGACCTGGGGATGACGCCGCACCTGCTCACCGGCGACAACCAGGGCGCGGCGGAGGCTGTAGCGGCTGAGGTTGGGATCGACCCCGCCAACGTCACCGCTGGCGTGCTGCCGGAGGACAAGGTCAACGTGGTCAAGCGCCTGCAGGAGTCGGGCCACCGGGTGGCCATGATCGGCGACGGTGTCAACGACGCCGCCGCCCTCGCCCAGGCGGACCTTGGTATGGCGATGGGAGCCGGCACCGACGTGGCCATTGAAGCGTCGGACATTACGTTGATGCATTCCTCGCTACGTTCCGCCGTGGACGCAATCCGCCTGTCGCGCAAAACGTTGAAGACCATCAAGGGCAACCTGTTCTGGGCGTTCGCCTACAACGTGCTGCTCATTCCGGTGGCTGCGCTGGGCTTCTTGGACCCGATGCTCGCCGGAATTGCGATGGCCTTCTCGTCAGTATTTGTGGTGTCCAACTCGCTGCGCCTGCGCGCGTTCAAGTCGGAATAGTGAAGTGCGACTACCTGCTGAAATAAAGTACATGCAACAAGGTGTTCGACTTATTAAGTGAAACATTACGTTCGACTTGATATCTTTTCAGACGTGAGACGCGACGCCGCCGACAACCGATACGCCATCGTCACCGCAGCCAGACAGTTGCTTCTCAGTGAAGGACCGGACGTGTCCATGCGTACCATCGCCAAAGCCGCCAAAGTCGGCGTGGCAACCGTGACACGCCACTTCCCGGAGCGCACTGAGCTGTATAACGCCGTGAGCGAACAAACCTTGAACGACATTGTTCAGATCCTCGACGATCACTCCGTCGAATTCACGGTAGATACGCGAAAGGCTTGGCGCGACACCATCCATGCAATCGGCAACCTAGGGCTTGCGGCTATCGCTCAGGGATCCGCCGAAAAGCGTGCTGCGGAAATGCGGGAGATCTACGACGGGCTCCTCGCTCCCGCGAAGCGAGCCAAGCTCTGTCCCGCAGACCTTGATCCGTTGGAGTTGCACTTCTCGCTTGGCATTGTGAGCCGACCGCTGCCTGCCCCAGCGCCTGACGTCATCCGCTGGGATAGCCTGACACACAAAATGATCGACACGCTACTCGACGGCCGGGAAGCTCAAGCACACTCAGCTGAATATTAAGTTCCGAGTTTTCGCAGGCCACGGCCTAAACTCCCCCTGCATGAACACTGATCAACAGCTCACGCGCACTGAGCGCCTCGACCGCCTTCCTGTCACCCCGAAACACAAACGCCTGCTTGTCGGCTCCGGCATTGGCTGGGCGCTGGATGCGATGGACATCGGCTTGGTGTCGTTCATCATCGCAGCACTCGCCGTCCACTGGGATCTAGACAAGACCACGACGAGTTGGATCGCGTCGGTTGGGTTTATCGGTATGGCGATCGGCGCGTCGCTCGGCGGGTTGCTCGCCGACAAGATCGGACGCCGCCAGGTGTTCGCCGCGACGCTGCTGCTCTACGGGTTGGCCACGGGCGCGTCGGCGCTGGCGTGGTCGGTCGCGTCGCTGATCGTGTTCCGCTTCCTGGTGGGCTTGGGCCTCGGCGCGGAACTTCCGGTCGCATCTACGCTGGTCAGCGAGTTTTCTCCACGTAAGGTGCGCGGGCGCATGGTGGTGCTGCTCGAAGCGTTTTGGGCGGTGGGTTGGATTCTGGCGGCGGTGATCGGCACGTTTGTCGTCGCTAATGGCGAGACCGGCTGGCGCTGGGGCTTCGCCATCGGCGCGCTACCCGCCCTGTACGCGATCGTGGTGCGCCTGGGCCTGCCGGAATCGGTGCGCTTCCTGGAATCCAAGGGCCGCCACGACGAGGCTGAGGAGATCGTGCGTTCCTTCGAGGCTGAGGCCGACCCCGCCAACTACGACACGACCATCCCCGAGCAGGAGGAGCCGATCCAAGGTGGCATCTGGGGCGCTGCTTTGCGACGACGCACCGCCGCCTTCTGGACCGTCTGGTTCTGCGTGTCGCTGTCCTACTACGGCGCCTTCATCTGGATCCCATCCCTGCTGGTGGAGCAGGGTTTCTCGCTCGTGCGGTCATTCACGTTCACGCTGATTATCACGCTTGCGCAGTTGCCGGGCTACGCGGTTGCCGCCTGGCTCATCGAGGTCTGGGGGCGCAGGACGACCCTGTCCGTGTTCCTCGCAGGGTCTGCGGTCTCCGCGTTCGGCTTCGGCATGGCGAGTGCCGAGTGGCAGATCATCCTCGCGGGCTGCCTGCTGTCGTTCTTCAATCTCGGCGCATGGGGCGCGTTGTACGCGATCGGCCCGGAGCTCTACCCCACCGCGATCCGCGCGACCGGCACCGGCGCGGGTGCCGCGTTCGGCCGCATCGGTTCGATCCTCGCCCCGCTCGTGGTCCCGCCGGTGCTGGCGTTCGGCGGCTCGACCGCAGTGTTCGGCGTGTTTGCCGCAGCGTTCCTGCTGGCGTGCGTCGCTGCGTTTACGTTGCCGGAGCAAAAGGGAGTTGCGCTTGCCTAGCGACGACACCACGTACCATCGCACTCATCCCCCGTTCCCGTGTTAAGGATTGCCATGCGTCGCGTACTCGCCCCCTTGTCTCTGCTGACCGCCTTGTTGCTCGCCGGTTGCGCGGGTGGGACCGGCGAGCCGGAGACCATCGTGGTCACCTCGACCGAAGTCGTCGACGCACCGGCACCTGAATCGGCGCCGGAGGCGAATCCCGAAACCGAGCCGGAATCCGAACCCGAGGCTGCACCAGCACCAGAGCAGCCCGCTGCCCCGCTAGCCGGAGCGTTCGAACTCGACCCGGCGTACAAAGGTCAGGTCGGCGGCAAGTGCGGCATGACACCCGACGGCGCGAAGATCTCAGTCGGCGACACCACCTCCTGCGACCTCGCGGCAGCGGCCTACCCACATGCGATTAACGCCACGTGGGCCTGGAGTAACAAACCAAACGTAACGTCGGTGCCGTTCACGAATATCTCCGGTGTACCCAGCCCCATCACCGGCGGTGCGTATGACCTGCGCTGCGCTGTCGGATCTTCGGGGCAGACGATGAGCTGCTACGGCCCGGACAACGACCCGTACATGACCTACGAGCTCGAGATGACCACAACGTGGCACCCGCGCATCAACATCGTTGGGGAGTACCCACACAACTAACTAGCCGTGGGCCATGTTGACAAAGCGCGAGTAGTGCAGCTGGTGCGCCACCGGGATGGTGTCAATCGGGCCGCCACGGTGCTTAGCCACGATGATGTCGGCTTCGCCGGCGCGCTCGTCGTCACGATCCTGTGAGTCCGGGCGGTACAGCAGGAACACCATGTCGGCGTCCTGCTCGAGCGAGCCCGACTCACGCAGGTCAGCCAACTGCGGGCGCTTGTCCGTGCGGGCTTCCGGGCCACGGTTGAGCTGCGAAATCGCAATGACCGGAACCTCGAGCTCCTTGGCCAACAGTTTCAGGTGGCGGGAGAACTCGGAGACCTCCTGCTGGCGGGACTCGACGCGCTTGCCGGAGCTCATCAGCTGCAGGTAGTCCACCACAACCAAATCCAGACCGTGCTGCTGCTTGAGGCGGCGAGCCTTGGAGCGAATCTCCATCATGGTGAGGTTCGGGGAGTCGTCGATAAATAGCGGCGCATCCTGGATCTCCGTGAGGCGCTTGGTCAGCTTCTCCCAGTCGCGCTCCTCCATCTGGCCGGAACGCATTGCGGAGAGCTTGATCTCCGTCTCGGCGGAGAGCATGCGCATGATGATCTCGGAGGCACTCATTTCCAGCGAGAAGATCACGCTGGTTTTGCCCTGGTGGATCGAGCAGGAGCGCATGAAGTCCAGCGCTAGTGTCGACTTACCCACACCAGGACGTGCCGCGATGATGATCATCTGGCCGGCGTGAAGGCCGTTGGTGAGCTTGTCTAGGTCGATAAACCCAGTCGGCACACCAGCTTCGAGGGCGCCGCCGGATGCGATCATGGTCAGCTCGTCGATAGTCGGCTTGAGCAGTTCCGACAGCGGACGGTAGTCCTCGCCCACGTTGTTGCGGGAAATCGAGAACACCTTCTGCTGCGCATGGTCAACGAGCGCCTCGATCTCCATGCCTTCTTCGCCCTCGTAGCCCAACTGGACCACCTGGGTGCCGGCGTTGACCAGCTGGCGCAGGATCGACTTCTCTTCGACGATCTCTGCGTAGTAGCCGGCGTTTGCTGACGTCGGCACCTCGGAAATCAGCGTGTGCAGGTACGGGGCGCCACCGACGCGCTCCAGCACGTTGAGACGATCCAAACGTGCCGCGACAATGAGCACGTCGACGGAGCTTCCCTGGGAGAACAGGTCCAGAATCGCCTGGTAGATAAGCTGGTGCGCCGGGTGGTAAAAGTCATCCGGCCGCAGCCCGTCGGCCACGTCCAGGATCACGTCCGGGTTGAGCAGCATTGCGCCGAGGACGGAACGCTCCGCGCGCTCGTCGTGGGGTGGGGTGCGGTACTCCTGCTGTACGTCACCACGGTTGTTGCCGTACTTGTTGTAGCGCTTCTGGCCACCCTTGCCGTTGCCGCCGAAGTTATCGCCGCCGGCGAAGCGGTTGGAGCCGCCAGTGTTTTGTTCGAAGTCGGCGAAGTCCCCAAAGTCGCCGTAGTCCGCTACCGGCTCCGGTGGTGGTACGTAGTCGTCGAAGCTGTCGTTCGCACCCATGTTTTCCCCTTTCACTGTGGCTATGACACTACCCTCTCCTCCGACATTTTCTAGACCCACTAAACGAGTTATCCACAGGGGCTGTGAAATCTTTCGACATTGTGCGGGTAGTTATCCACAAGTCATCCACCCAGCTTGTGGAGAACTTGTGTACAGCGACACCAAAACCGCAGGAACTTATCCCAAACGCGCAGGTCACACGCTATTCATCCAAACCGCATACCCCGGGTGTAGCCGGGGGATAACTTCTCACCACGGGGTTTGACAAAGCACATTTCAACAGTTTCGGACCCCTTTTTCGACCCTGCAGCCACGTGCCCAGGCACTTTGGATCCACACTTATCCACATCTTTCACACCACGCGACACCTGTCTCGCAGTTAGAGTGCGTACATGGAAACACGAGGCATTCTTTGGATCTACGCCATCGCGATGGTGGCGTTTCCCGCGGCGTGGATAAGCCTGTTGCGTCTGATCGGCGGCGGTTGGGAATTTCGGACCGTCACGGCGGCCTTCGGCACCCTCGAGGCCGCGACCGCATTGCTCGCACTCGGTGGTGCCACGTGGTTCACCGCCGCGGCGCGCGGTCGCAAGAAAATAGGCGCACTGGTCACGGTGTGGCTCGCAACCGCCTGCCTCGTCGTCGGCTGGGGCTCGATGGCCGTTGCGCATTGGGAGGAGTACCAGGCCGACATGGCGTTGCCGATCATCAACTTGTTCATGCTCCTCATCCCAGTCGGCACGGTGCTTGTCTTCGCCGCCGCCATCGCCGAGTCCGCATCACGCGCGCGAAGCAAACGCCAGCGGTAGCACCTCCACCCCGTACCGCTCCGCAATGTCGGCCGCTGCAACCGTGACGGACCAGCCGGAATCCACCTCCCCGGTCAGCAACAACACGGGGCCTGTCTCCACGTCGAGGCCCGTGTAGTCGTAGTACCGGTCGAGCCCGTTGACGCGAAACGCCGAATTTCGGGCTTCTACCTCGCGCGATGGCGTATCGACGACACCACCAAACCGCATCTGCCCCACCCGTGCCAGCGCTTCTGCAGTGGCCGCGATCATCTCGTTTCGTGCCGGGTCAGCATCGCCGAGTGCGACGACGGTGGTGGGGCGTTCCGCCCAGGCCCAGTCCGCGAGCACGGCCACGAACCTGCCAAGCCAGGCATCCTCACGCCAGTTGCTCAGCGGCCGGTAGGTGTTATCCCGCAGCACCTCGGCCAGGGCTGGCCCGCGGGCGACGTCGTTAAGCCGCCCCAGCGCCTTGCCCTGCAACACGCCCTTGATTTTGCCGCGGCGCGCGGACCCGGTTGGCCACATTTTGCGTTGGGTGAGTTGGACGCCGGGGGCGCGCAATTGTTCGTCCATACGCTGCGCCAACGCAACATCCACGTCCACGGGCAGGTGGTTGCCGGTGCAGTTGTCGCAGCGCGCGCAACGCTCATCGGGGCCAAGCGTTGGGTCGTCGAGTTCACGACGCAGAAACGCCATGCGGCACCCGTCTGTGGCTTCGTAGGCCAGCATCAGGTCCTGCTCACGCTTGCGCGCTTCGGCGAGCCCACCGTAGCGCTCGTGGTCATACTCCCAGGCAGCACCCGTGGACACCCAACCGCCCTTCACGCGGCGCACGGCACCGTCGACATCAAGCACCTTCAACGCCTGGTCGATGCGAGTGCGGGAGAGATCCACGAAGTTCTCCAGCCGAGGTGTGGAGAACGGCTCCTCGCTGAGCGTGTCCAGAAGTTGGCGCACCACGTGTTCCTCCGGCATGGACACGGACGCGAAGTAGTCCCACACGCGTTCGTCCTCAGGGCCGGGCAGCAGCACAACCTCGGCGTGGTCGGTGGCACGCCCGGCGCGGCCGATCTGCTGGTAGTAACTCACTGGCGACGACGGCGCCCCCAGGTGCACAACAAACCCCAGGTCAGGTTTGTCGAAACCCATGCCCAGCGCGGACGTAGCCACGAGCGCTTTGAGTTCGTTGTCGATCAGGGCGCGCTCGAGGCGTTCGCGTTCCTCCGCCTCGGTGCGTCCGGTGTACGCGGCGACGTTCCAGCCAGCGTTTTCGAGTGCCTCGGCGAGGTCGTGCGCAGCGGCGACGGTCAGACAGTAAATGATGCCGGAGCCGTTCACATAGGCGAGGTACTGCGCGATCCACGCCGCGCGCTGGGTTGGGTCCGGCAACTGCACCACGTTCAGCGCGAGCGACTCGCGGTCCAGCCCGCCGCGCAGCACACCGGTGTTCTCGCCGAGTTGAGCCACAACGTCTGCCACCACACGGTCGTTCGCGGTCGCTGTCGTGGCAAGGACCGGCGTGGCCTCCGGGAGGTCGCTAATTAGCACCGCAATACGCCGGTAATCAGGGCGGAAGTCGTGGCCCCAGTCCGAAATACAGTGCGCCTCGTCCACCACCAACATCCCGGCGGAGCGCGCGAGTTGCGGCAGCACCTGCTCCCGAAAGTCCGGCGCGTTGAGGCGCTCCGGGCTGATCAGCAGCAGGTCATAGTCGTTCAGGCGCGCCTGGATCTCGTCCCACTCAGTCATGTTCGCCGAGTTGATCGTCGCCGCGCGAATCCCTGCGCGCGCCGCCGACTCCACCTGGTTACGCATCAACGCCAACAGCGGCGACACAATAATCGACGGCCCCGCCCCCGCCTCACGCAGCAACTTCGCCGCGATGAAGTACACCGCCGACTTACCCCAACCGGTGCGCTGCACGACAAGCATGCGTTTGCGCTGGTTCACTAACGCATCGATGGCGGTCCACTGGTCGTCGCGAAGCATGGCTTCGGGGCCCGCAATGCCTTTGAGAAGTTCGTCTGCTTGTGTGCGCGTCGCTGTCATGGCGCAACCCTATAACACCGCCACGACACGGCCCAGGCCTGCAGATACAGTAGTATCAGCGTCATGGAATCATTCGACGAGTCGGAAGTCGCGAGCTACGAGGAAACACGGCGACTTACGCACGCTGAGCTCGATCGTATTTTCAACGAGCGCGCTAACCTCATGGCGCGACTCAAGGACGCTTAACCAAACTCCCCTTCTGCCCAGTCCGCCATGAACTCGGCGATGCCGTGCGGGTCCGCAAGGAAGTCGCGCGTCGCCCGAAACGCCAGCGTGTCCTCCACCGCAAGGTTGCGCTCCACCCCGTCGTCGCTGATCTCGATGATCTCCGCGCCCGGGATCGCCGCCACGATGGGCGAATGCGTGACGACGACTACCTGCGCCCCCACCTCACCCAACGCATGCAACTGCGCCAACAGGGCCATTTGGGCGACGGGGGACAGGCCGGACTCGGGCTCGTCGAGAAGATACAGCGCGTTGGGGATCAGCCGCGATGTCAGTTCGAGGACCGATTCGCCGTGGGAGCGCCCGCCGAATTCGGTGATGCGCGTGTGGGTTTCACCGCGCAGGAAGTAGCCGGCCTTCGCCCGCGGGCCGGTGGTCAGGGTGAGCACGCCGTAAAGCGGGTCGTGGGCGCCGGCCTTTTCTACACCCCACGTGCCGCCTTCCAACGTGAACCCCCAGGCACGCGCCATGCCTTCCAACAGCGTGGACTTGCCCACCCCGTTGCCGCCGGTAATCACCGTGATTGGCCGCCTCAAGGCAAAACCGAACTCGGCGACGTGCGCGATGGCCGGGGTCTCCACAGCCCACGGCGGTGCGGCTTGGGCGTCGACGTCGACGCGTTGGATGAACATCATGGCCTCACCAGGTAGCGGGCGGTGCCGGCCGGGTCGTTGATGAATTCGCGGGTGGCGGTGACGGGCTCGCAGTCGTCGAAAAGCATGGGCTCAAGGTCGGGAACATGCAGGATGCGGGCGTCTGGGATGGCGAGGAGCACGGGCGAATGCGTTGCGACGACCACCTGTGCCCCACGCCGCGCTAGCACCGTCAGCAGGCCGAGGAGTTCGAGTTGGGAGAAGGTGGAGAGGCCGTCTTCGGGCTCGTCGAGAAGAATTAGCGAGTCCGGGCCGAAGCGGGTGCGCGCCAGGTCCATGATGCCCTGGCCGTGGCTGCGTCTGGTGAGGCCTACAAGCGGGTCGGCGGGCCCCAGGCTCTCGTGGTATTCCGCAAGGTCAAGGTATGTTTCGCCGCGCAGGAAGTAGACGTCGCGGGGATTTTCACGGCGGATCAGCGTGAGCGAGCGGTGCAGGGCCGAATGGTCTGCGGCGGTAAAGCGCGCGTGGCGCGAACCGCCAGCAGCGTTGGCGCCCATGGCCACGGCGATCGCCTCGACGAGCGTGGATTTTCCGGAACCGTTATCGCCGGTCAACAGCGTGACCTGGCCTAACTCGAGCGGCGTTTGCTGGAGGGAGTGCACCACCGACAGATCACGCGCGTAGCCCTGGACAGGAGCATCAATGCGCACACGGGTAAGAAACATGGGGCTACCGCCAGTTCTCAATCTTCAAGCCGCCAACCCGTGAAAACTCTTTCTCGTTGGCGGTGACTAGGACTAAGTCTTGTCGGATCGCTTGGGCCGCAATCCATAGATCGTTAGCCCCAATCGGTAGCCCTCTATCTAGAAGATCTGCCCGAAGCCGTCCGTAAATCGATGCACATTCCTCATCGACTCCCAATATGCGTCTACCGTGTAGCAGTACCCTGTACGTCCGGTGCAGGATCTCTGGATTTACCGACCGCTGAATACCCGCTTCAATCTCACCGAGAACAACAGTAGAGAGCCATAGCTTTGAGCTCGCACATTCAGTTACTCGTTGAACAACCCGGGGTTGAGTTCCCCGTTCAATGTCGATCCAGACATTCGTGTCAAGAAGATATCCCATCGAATCGTTCATCCTCCGTGATCAGGGGAATGATCGAGGTTCGGCACTTCGTCGAGTGGGAGGTCTTCAATTTCCTCAATTAGTCCCTGCTCGAGGTTGTGTTCCTTCTGGAATTCACGAAGCCTGGCGACGACAAGTCCGAAATCCTCTTCCTCCGGCCTCAGAAGAAGCCCTTCCGGCACGGCTTCAATGGACACAGCCCCAGATGCAATGCGTAGTGCTGCAGGGATTCGCACTGCCTGGCTGTTCCCAGATTTAAAAACAGTCGTACGGATCGGACCGCTCACATTCGGTTCCTCTCGAATAGGTTCTGCCATGACACCCTCCACAGATCGATGTATATCCGCAACGATATACAGATTCGCGGTGTCCAGCAAGACCCTCTTTTACCGCAGACCTGCTGGCAGTGGCGTTGCAGCATCCGCCGCGACGAGGATCCCGTAGGCCGCGCCGGAGATAATCCCGACGATGTTGGTGCTGCCGTCCGGGTTCACGGTGTACAGCGGGGAGCCCGAGTCGCCCTGCAACGACAGGATGAGCACGGCGATCTCACCAGTGCGCGGGTTGACGTTCAGCACCGGTCCGCAGGTACGGGAGGTGCGTGCGCCGTCCTTGCACACAATCTGGCCTTCGCGTACCGACGTCACCGGCGCGCGCCCCGCCACACGACGTGTGGGGTTGATGAACTGCGCAAACTGACTCAGGCCATGCAGCGCACCGATGTACGGAATGTCGATAAACCCGCCGCGCATCGCTCGGGCATCGGTGACATGACGGTCCATGCGGAACCAGGCGACGTCCTTCAACTCGCCGCCAAGGGTGTTGTCGCCCTCGAGCTCAAAACCCGAATCCTGCAGATTGCTCGCGATCGGGGTTCGCGCATCCGCCGCCAGCACCCGCACCGCGTGCGCCCCACCGATCGGGGCGAGGCAGTGACCGGCGGTGACGCCGTACATCACACCGCCCCGGTACGCGATGGAGTTCAACGTGCAGCCATACTTCTCCCCATCGCTGTATTCGATACGGATGCTGTCACCCGCATACATGGCCAGTGCTTGGGCTGGGGTGGCTGCCATGCCAAGCACGCCCGCTGCTGCGACAGTGAGGGACAAAACGGTGTTGCGCACCCGGCGCAAGCGGGAAGAGATCATGGCGAGGATTCTTCCACACTTTGGGCGCACAAAAAGCGCGGGCCCCACTCCTCACAAGTGGGTCCCGCGCTACAAGTGCTGTTGTCGTTGGACTGCTGCGTGCTGTTCTGACGCGCAGTCGTCGTCAAGCGGTGCTTATGCGCTTACGACCTCGAAGTTCACCTTGCCCTCCACGTCGTCGTGGAGGTTAACCTTGACCTGGTAGCCACCGGTCTTGGTCACCAGGCCCTTAGGCACGGTGATGCGGCGCTTGTCCAGGTTCGGGCCGCCGGCAGCCTTGACGGCGTCGGCGATGTCGGCAGCCTTCACGGAGCCGAAGAGCTTGCCGTTGTTCGCAGTGCGAACGGCAACCTTGACGCCGGTGAGCTGGTCGAGCTGGTCGCGCAGCTCCTTGGCGTGATCCAGGTCGCGGACCTGGCGCTCAGCCTGAGCACGCTTAATGTCTTCAATCTGCTTCTCTGCGCCGCGGGTAGCCGGGATAGCCAGGCCGCGCGGGAGCAGGAAGTTGCGTCCGTAACCGTTCTTGACCTCGACGACCTCGCCAGGTTCGCCAAGCTTCTCGACGGTAGCGGTGAGGATCAGCTTCATAATCCTAACCTTCCTTATGGTGAAAAATGCTTGATGTGTGGTTGTCGTTTAGAACGGTGGCTCATCGCCCGCGCCACCGAAGCCACCGGCCTCGGGTGCGGAACCCCACGGATCATGTGCAGGCTGCTGGGGCTGGTTCTGGCCGCCTTGGCCCTGGCCCTGGGTTTGGCCGCCGAAGCCGCCACCCTGGTTACCTTGGCCGCCGCCGAAACCGCCCTGGTTAAAGCCGCCCTGCTGCTGGTTCTGGCCGCCGAAGCCGCCACCCTGGTTGCCCTGGCCGCCGCCGTAGCCGCCCTGCCCGCCCTCACGCGGGTTGCGGTTGACGTTAGCCGTGGCGTACTTCAGGGACGGGCCGACCTCATCGACCTCGACCTCGAACACAGTACGGTTTTCGCCCTCTTTAGTTTGGTAGGAACGCTGCTTGAGCTTGCCGGTGACCACAACGCGCATGCCCTTGGTCAGGGACTCTGCGACGTTCTCGGCCATCTGGCGCCAGCAGTTACAGGTCAGAAACAGTGCTTCGCCGTCCTCGAACTGGTTCGTCTCCCGGTTATACGTACGTGGGGTGGACGCGATGCGGAAGTTCGCAACCGCGGCACCGCTCGGGATGAAACGCAGTTCCGGGTCAGCAACCAAGTTGCCGACAACGGTAATCGGGGTATCGCCTTGAGCCATGTTTCGTGAACCTTCCTACCTGCTGATCGTGTGGTTGTAGAGCCTACCGGTCTTACTTATCGGTACGCAGAACCTTGGTACGAAGAACGTTGTCGTTCAGGTTCAGCAGACGGTCGAGCTCCTTGACCGTGTCAGCCTCGCAGTCGAGGTTCACAACGGCGTAGATGCCCTCTTCCTTCTTGTTGATCGGGTAAGCAAGACGCTTCTTGCCCCACACATCAACGTTCTCCACCTTGCCGTTGTCCTTGCGGACAGTCTCCAGGAACTTATCCAGGGACGGGGCAACGGTGCGCTCATCCTGCTGCGGATCGAGGATGATCATTACTTCGTAGTGACGCACGGACCTCATCACCTCCTATGGTCTTAGTCTGTTCGGCCATAACCCTTGTGGTCATGGCAGGAGGGTCGTTGCGTCAAGCAACCTGAACAGACTACCCCACGGTTTGCACTGCTCAAAACCCTGGCCGCGGGGATGACATGAAAGACTCCGCATTGCGGACAATTGGCCGGCAACCAATCGTTGGCAGGCACCAACGGCTGGCGTTAGAACGGCAACCCCGGCAACTTCGGCAGAGCCGGCAGCGGGATGCCCAACGACGGCCCGACCGCCGCAACCGCAATACCCAAAGCTGCGAGAACTCCGACCACAAGGCCCACGATCGCGAGCGGGGATACCTCAACCTCACCCTGAGAACGCAAACTGCTCAAGCCCGCCTCACCGCGCAGCGAGTCGATGTTCCAATTACGAACCTCGTCAATGCTGGTCGGGTACTTCACCTCTCGGTTGCCGCCGTCTGCGCAGGCAACCCGCGCGTTCATATCCACTTCGAGGTACGCCGTCGTTCCCCCGATGGCGAGTTGGACATCGTCGGCGGCCAAGAACGTTTTCCGGAAAGTCTTCAGATCGGACTGGGACAGGTTGCCCTGCACAACGAAGCTCTTCCAGGCAACGTCTTCAAAGTCCTGCCGGTTCACGCGCTTGCCCCGCACACGGTTCGCCTCCTCAACACCAAGTGCGCTGACCGGCCGCTCCGAGATGCTGCCCTGTTTGATGCTCGGCTTTACCGCCCACACCTCGACCTTTGTAAGTTCCTCGGTGAGGTGTTGTGCCAGCGCATGCTCCATACCTACCTGCTGGAGGCGTTCCGTGTACCGCTGCTCAGTGCGCTTTTGAGCCTCTTTGGCGTCTGCGAGCCTGCTTGCGAGATTCTTCTGTGCCTCCACAAGCTCTGCCAGCGAGGGTTCCGCTCGGAACTCCCGAACGATGTTCTCTGTTCCGGGGTACAGCACCTCAAATGCTTTCACCGCAGCGTTGGCGTACACCTCTTGTGTGCTGACGTTGGCCCAAGCGCTGTAGGTTGCCGCTTCCCGGTCGTTCAGCTTTAACATGCAGATCCCGTTCGCCGCCAACACCATGGGCCCTTCATTCGGCCCGACTGTAGCGGCGACTGCAGCTGGGGCAAGGCCGCCCGCGACCAGCGATACGGCGAGCGGCAGGGTAATAATTCGACGGTTCAACGCGGGCTCCTTTTTAGCAACAGCAGTCCGGTATCGGACACGGTGCTTTCAGGATATTTTCACCGAGCAGAACCCGCAGCAAAACGCGAAAATCTTCGGTCTTAGCGGTCGACGTCTAAAACGAGGCCGTCCTTATCGATATCAATGTCGATTTCGCCGAACTCCACCTCGAAGTAGCCGTCATCGTCCCACTCCACTTTGGCCTTGCCATCCTGGGCGGCCTTTAAGACGTCTTGGACTTCGGCTTCGGTCACGTTTTCGTCGACAAGATCCTTGCGCGCCTCGTCCGAGTAGCCGGTCACAGCGGCTGGGAGATCCTCGGACACAGCGGCTCCAGCGTTCGACGTTTCCGTCACCGTTTCGGGCGCGACGGTTTCAGTGACTGTTTCGGGCGCAGTCTCGCCAGAATCAGAACACGCCGCCACGGCAAGTCCTGCTGTGGCGGCGACTGTCAGGGCAACCATCTTCTTCGTAAGCATGGCCCCACTGTAACGACGAAGATCAGGTCGGGTTTGGCACCGCGACGAAAAGTGCGAGCGACACCGGGATGATCGTCATGAACACAAA
The DNA here is from genome assembly GCF_001815635.1 of Corynebacterium sp. HMSC075D04. Lineage (NCBI taxonomy): Bacteria > Bacillati > Actinomycetota > Actinomycetes > Mycobacteriales > Corynebacteriaceae > Corynebacterium > Corynebacterium sp. HMSC075D04. The sequence goes on along the minus strand of NZ_KV821313.1, from coordinate 54,801 downwards.
CGCAACCGCGCCGTAGATGATCGACTCTTTCTTGCGGCCCTTCGTTGCCATGTAGAACGACGCGCCGAACAGGGCAAACGCGATCAGGATAGAGACGATGCCGAGCACCGTTGCGGTGGTCATGGTTGCGTACTCACCGCCTCCACCTCAGGCTCGGGCGTGGGCTCGTCGATAAGCACAGGCTCTTTCCACTGCGCAGGCAGCGACATCAGCGGGTCGTGGCCGTTGTGCGCGTCGCGGACCTTGTCCGGGCGCTTGCCGAGCATTTGCTTGACGACGAGCACCATCACCGCCACGATAAACGCATCGCGCGCCAGGATGAAGATGTCCAGGAACCAACCCGGCACACCCATGTTGTCGTCGCCCATCATGTGCCACATCAGCACCGGCCAAACCATCATGTCCGCCACCATCCAGGACAGCAGCAGACGCCAGTACGGCAGTGCGAGGACCGCGGGAACCACGAACCACAGAGAGTACTGCGGGCTCCATACCTTGTTAAACAGCAGGAAGAAGCCGACGATGAGCACGATCAGTTCCGCAATGCGCGGGGTTTGCGGCGCACGCAGGCCGAGGATGAGGACGAACAGGCAGCCGAGCAGGAACAGGATCAGGGTGACGGCGTTGAGGATCACCGGGGCGCCCTCACCGGAGTCGAAGCCGGCCCACCCGAACTCGCGGGAGAGCACCGCGTAGATGGTGGTCCACTCCCAGCCGCGGTCGGTGTTGAGGCGGTTGAACTCGCTCCATGCGTCTGGGTAACGCAGGTACACCGGCGCGTTGACGGCGATCCAGGTGATGGCGGTGGCGCCGACCATCTTGAAGAACGGCACGAGGTCACGCTTGCGGATCGCCACAGTGAGGTACGCGCCGAGGATGAACAGCGGCCACAGTTTGAACGCGGTGCCCAAACCGACGAGCACACCGGCCAGCCACCACTTGCGGTTGCGCGCCGCGAGCATCGCTGCGACGGCGAAGAAGATCGAGGGGATGTCCCAGTTGGTAAACGCGTGGACGATCAGCAGCGGCGAACCGGCGACGAGCAGCGTGTCCCAGATGCGGTTGCCGGCAAGTTCCGCGACCATGCGGATGGTGATCACCCAGATGATGGACATCAGCAGTGCGGTGACGTAGAAGTACCAGCCGGATTCCGGCAGGAAGCTATCAGTCAGGAAGTAGGTACCGCGCGCGATCCAGGCGCTGAGCTGCTGGAACAGGCCAGCGAGCACCGGGTATTCCATGTAGCGGGTCAGGTCGTCTTCTACCCACGAGTAGGCGTAGACAAAGCCCGGCTGGTCCAGACCACGTGCTCCGTAGAGCGGGATGATGTCGTTGTAGCAGGCAGCGACGAACTGACGGTTGCCGTCCCAGTTGAGCTGCATGATGCCGTTGTCGTCCAGTTTGCCGCCAGCGCAGCGCGACTTCTGTAGTGCGCCGAAGGACAAGAAGATGTATGCGACGGCGATGATGGCGCGTAGCGGCGTCCAGAACCGGGCGCGGCCGATCTGGGCGAAGCGGCCCATTGGTCCGCCGAGGTAGTTCACCCAGCCGCGTGCCACCGGTTCGGTTTTGCCGGGCTGGACGCGGTCGGCCGGGTCCGGCCATGTGACGGTTGTTTGATCAGTCTGAGACATGCTGTTACTGGAACGCCTCCTGAACTTGGCCGATCACATCGTTGACAGCATCACGCAAGTCCGGCGCAGGCGCCGGTGCGGGAGCAGGTGCAGGTGCCGGTGCTGGCGCGGGAGCCGGTGCTGGTGCCGGAGCAGGTGCTTCGCTCGGAGCGGAAGATGCAGCCGACTCGGATTCCGTCGGCGCAGTGCCGGTAGCCGAGTTTTGGGTTGCCGGAGTGGAGTAGTAACCACCCAGGCCAACGCCACCCTTGTAGGCGTTCACGCCCCAGTACACCGGGCTTGCCGGCTCGAAGTACTCAAAGTCTTGATCCGCCAGCTCAGTGTCCAGGACCTGCTTCCAGATCTGCGACGGCGTGTTCGAGCCCCACATGATGCCGCCCCACTCGTTAAAGATTGGCGAGGTGTTGTCGGCGGTGCCCACCCACACGGCCACGGCGAGCTGCGGGGTGGAGCCGACCATCCAGGCGTCCTTGTTGTTGCCGGTGTCGCCCATTTGGGCGGTGCCGGTCTTTGCCGCGGACGGGCGGCCGCCAGCGAGCACCGCGTTGGAGTACGCCGGCACGGTCTGCATTGCTTCGAGGACGTTGTCCGCCACCTGCTCGGAGACGCGACGTTCGGTGTAGTTGCGGTCCACCTCGTAGAGGACCTCACCGTTGGCGTCCACAACCTTTTCCACGAAGTGGGTTGGGTGCATGGCGCCGCGGTTGGTCAGGGTTGCCACTGCGGTAGCCATGTCCAGCACGCGCGACTGGTACTGGCCCAGCACGATGCCCTCGTACGGCTGGCCGCCGTTTTCGCGCAAGGTCAGCGGGATGCCGGGGATGGACTTGGCCACGCCCAGGGCGTGCGCCATGTCGGCGGTGTCCTGCGTGGTGTTGTCCAGTTCGTCTTGAATGCGCATGTAGGCGGTGTTGGAGGACACGCGGGTGGCCTCAGTCATGGACAGCATTCCGCCTCCGCCGCCGTCCCAGTTGGTCACGACGTGGTTGCCCGGCAGGGTCACCGGGGAAGAATCGAACATGGACGTCAGCGGGATGCCCTGCTGCAGGGCGGCCGCGAGCGCGAAGATCTTGAACGTCGAACCCGTTTGCAGGCCCGCGTTGGCGTAGTCCCAGCCAGACGGGTCGTCGCCGCCGTAGTAGGCGCGCACGGCACCGGTACTCGGCTCGATGGCAACGACGCCGGAGCGGGCGTCATCCTGTAGGTAGGACAGGCGCTGACGGGTGATCTCTTCGACGTTTTGCTGGGTGCCGGCATCGATCGTGGTGGTGATCTGCAGGCCACGGTTGGTCAGGTCGTCCTCGGTGATGCCAATGGTGGCCAACTCCGCCACAACCTGGTTCTTAATCAGGCCGTTTGCGCCGGTTGCTTCCGTGTAGGCCGAGTAGGTGGCCGGGTCACGGGTCTCCGGGTAGTGGGCGGCTGCGCGACGCTCCTGGGTGATGGCGCCGGTTTCCACCATGCCGTCCATGACGTAGTTCCAGCGGCCTTCCGCGGCTTCGCGGTTGGTCCACGGGTCAAGCTGGCTCGGCAGCTGGATCGACGCGGCCAGGACTGCGCCCTCCTCCAGTGTGAGCTGGGAGGCTGGTTTGTTGAAGTAGGCGTGCGCTGCGGCTTCGATGCCGTAGGCGTTGCGGCCGAAGTAGACCGTGTTCAGGTAGGCGCGCAGAATGTCGGCCTTTTCCCACTGGTTGGTCATCTTCACCGAGTAGACGAGCTCTTTAGCTTTACGCTCGTAGGAGTGCTCGTTGCCCACCAGTGCGTTCTTCACGTACTGCTGGGTGATGGTGGAGCCGCCACCTGCGGATGCGTTGCCGGTGAGCTGCCCGATGGCGGCGCGAGCGAAGCCTGTCGGGGAGAAGCCGGAGTTGGTCCAGAAGTCACGGTCTTCTGCCGCAAGCACCGCGTTTTGGACGTCTTCGGGCACCTGGTCAAGCGGGATCTGCTTACGGTTGCCTTCCGGCGGGACGATGCGGGCGAGTTCCTTGTCGCCGTCGCGGTAGAAGATGTTGGAGATCTGCGCCGTTTCAATCTTGCCCGGCTCGGGCACCTCGGCGCGTGCGTAGCTCCAGAAGAACCACGCCAGCGGGATCGCCGCAATCATGGCCAAGAACAGCAAGAACGCGATAAACCACTGCCATGCGCGCGACCGTTTCTTCGTGGTGACGGTCGTTGAGCCGTTGCTTTTCTTTTTGGCGGTCGTGTCGCCGCCGTTGTCTTTATCTGACACTCGTTTTTCCCTGCGCAATTTGACCCGCGGCCCCCGCGGGGAGGGCGAAACCGCGAGCTACCTACTCGTTTTCTATGCACACCCTACCCGGCCAACGCGAAATCACACTACTGGTACTGCAGTGACTTCCTTTAACAGATGGTTCCACTTGCAGTAGCGGCAAACCTCCACGAAGTGGACGGTGATGGGGCCGACCTCGTGCACCATGCGGTCGATTTCTTCTGCGCTGCGGGCGGTGCCGGTGCGTCGACCGAGTTTTTCGCTGTACACCCAGGTAATCTCCCGCAGTTCGGCGCCACAGATGGGGCAGGACCGTGGGGATGCGGTGCCGTGGTGTTCGGCGGCGGCACGGAGGATGAAGTCGGCGTCGCAGGCGTCGTCGATACGCATGCGCCCTGCGTTGAGCTCGCGCAATGCGTGGCGACGACGCCACTCGTGCGACACCTCACCCTCATACACAAACATCTGCGCAATGGTAACGCCGTTTTCGGTGCGTCGCCGACGCCACATATGATGTTGATGTTCAAACGTTTGCTAGCGACACTGCCACTTCGAGGAGCCACGACGTGAGCCACCACGCTGTATCCCCCGAGTCTGCACGCCTACCGAACACTGTCGATTCGGATGCTCCTCTCCGCGTTGCGGTTGGCTGGGACACCACAAGCGGCGAAGCCGTCGAGTTTGCCGCCTGGCTCGGCCGCTCCCTGCCGATGAAGGTGCAGGTCATGGCATCTGCGCAACTGCCGCCGATCCAGGCGCTGACAACCTCGGCGAAGAGCCGCAAGAAGCAGCTGAAGAAGATGCGCGAAGAGTTCCACAAACGCGTGGTCAATGAACTCGACGGGCAGATCCCAAAAGCGCAGTGGTCCAAAGAGGTGGCCACACTCAAGGACGGCAAAGATACCGTCCGCTCGCTTCTCGACAACGCCTTAGAGTTCAACGCTGACCTCATCGTCATGGGCTCCCGCGCAAAATCACCCAAGGGCCGACTACGCCCGTCCAGCGTTACGGACGAAATGCTCTACTCCTCCCCCATCCCCCTCGGGCTGGCACCGCGCGGAGTGAAGCTGTCTAAGAAGGGCATCACGCGCGTGACCTACGCCGTGGTGGACACCGACGGGAAGAAAGAGCCCGAGTTTTACGGCCTGGACTACGCCACCGCCCTCGCGTGCGCGCTGCACCTGCCGCTGCGCATCATCGCGTTCTCCCCGACGAGTTACGACGAGCACGGCCCGAAATGGTACGAACGCACCCTTGGCATGCTTGACCACGCCCGCGACCGAGCCTGGGAGTACGCATGCGAACTCTCCCCCGACCGCCTCGACCATTTCGACGTGACCAGCTCCGTGTCCACCGGCAAGAGCTGGAAGCGCTCGATTGACTCGGTGAAGTGGCGCAAGGGCGACATCATGTGCCTGGGTTCGCAGCCGTCGCCGAATCTGCGCACGGTGTTTTTGGGCACGCTCGAAGGCGAGTTCATCCGCTACGCGCCTGTGCCCGTCATCGTCTGTCCGGAGGCAGCGAAGTAGGTTAGGGCGTATGCGCGACCATCCTGAAAACGACCTGCACTCCCCCGCCGACCGCTTTTCCCGCGTTCGCCCGGAGCCCCGTTCCTTTGATGAGTTGGCGGATGCCCCGGATCCGCTGGAGGTAGACCGGCGCAATAAGCGCTCCACCCGTCAGGCGATCACGTGGGCGCTGGGCACCGTTGGGGTGACGTTCCTGTTGGCGTTTGTGTTAGGCCTGGTCGCCCGCCTGCAGGGCGGGCCGCTGTGCAGCGACGGCGACGCCACCTGGCTGTGCACCCCAACCTGGCGCACCACCTGGGCTGTAGTCACCTCTCTCCCACCGATCGCCGGCCTGATTGGCTGCGCGGTGATCATGGTGCGCAAACTCAACCGCTACGAGCGCTGGATCCCGTGGATGGGCGTGTTCTGGATCCCGCTCGTGCCGTTCACCATGGCGTGGCTGATTCTGACTATTGGGATGCTGGCAACGATGTAGTTGCGCACTGCGCACAGTACGGGTTCTTCTCCCGGCAGGCCTCGCAGCTTAAGTACTGCTGGCGGCACTCCGGCTCGTTGGCGCAGTTGTAGAACTGGTTGGTCGCCTCCCCGCAGTGCACGCAGTGGCCGAGCTGGACGTAGTCCGGGTCGTCCGCGGAACCGAATTCGGTGTGCATGCGGTCGTCGAACACGTAGAGGGAGCCCTCCCACAGGCCGGAGTTGCCGAAGGCTTCGCCGTAGCGGACGATGCCGCCGTCGATTTGGTAGACCTCTTCGAACCCGCGGTTGATCATCAGGCTGGACAGCACCTCGCAGCGAATGCCGCCGGTGCAGTACGAGATGACCGGCTTGTCCTTCATCCAGTCGTACTTGCCGGACTCGAGCTCTTTGATGAAGTCGTGAGTGGTTTCCACATCTGGCACCACCGCGTTTTTAAACCGTCCGATCTCGGCCTCGCGGGTGTTGCGTCCATCGAAGAAGAGCACGTCCGGGTTGGCCTCCACGAACTCGTTGACCTGCTGCGGAGTGAGGTGCTTGCCTCCCCCGATCACACCGTTTTCATCAACCTTCAACTCCCCCGGTGCGCCAAACGCCACGATCTCGTCGCGGGCTTTGACGCTGAGTTTCGGAAAGTCTTCGGCACCGCCTTCGGACCACTTGAACTCGATGCCTTTGAAGTACTCTTTGGTCTTCTTCGCGTAGGTTTTGCAGGCGCGGATGTCGCCGCCGACGGTGCCGTTAATGCCGTGTTCGGAGACGATAATCCTGCCGGTCAGGCCGAGCCCTTCGCACAGGTCGCGTTGCCACAGACGCACCGCGTTCGGGTCGGCGATGGGCTGGAACTTGTAGTAGAGCAGGATTTTGCTGGTCATGCCTGGCAGTCTACGTCGAGCGGGTCCGTTCTTTGTAGGCGTATACGTCGCGCGTGTACACGCGGCGGTGTGTACCGACTCTGTGGCCGGGCAGTGTGCCTTCGTCGATAAGCTTGACCACGTATGGACGAGACACGTTGAGCAGGTCAGCTACCTGCTGGGTGGTCATTTCATCTTCGGGGCTGGGTGGGCGCATGAGGCGCCCCTCCGCAAGATCCTCGAGCAGATCACGGATCCAGGCAGCGGTCTGTTTGGGTAGCGTGATTTCCTCACGCTGGTCAGCTCGGGCGGCAGCAATGCCGTCGTTGAGCTGAGCCAACGCGGTCTCCACCGGCGGTTGTTGTACAGGCATACAGGCGACCATAAACCACAAATACAACGAGCGGAGCCGTTTTAAAGAAGAAATCTAAGATTTTCTTAGCGTTTGTGGTACAGCCCTTTTCGCCAGTACTGCGGCTCAGACGTTGCAAGCACACCAAGGTTGCGGAAAATGCCCTCGTCCACAGACCCAAGGATCGCCGTGATGTGAGCATCGCAACCACGAAGGGACTTCAGGTGATCCAACGCGAGCGCCGCGTCCGGGTTCGAAGCCGCCGACACGGACAAGGCAATCAGTACCTCGTCGGTGTGCAGGCGCGGGTTGACCGAACCCAGGTGGCGTGTCTTCAGCGACTGGATCGGCTCGATGGAATCGGGGGAGAGCAGGTGCACATCGTCGTCGATACCCGCGAGCTGCTTCAGGGCATTGAGCAGCACCGCAGCCGAAGGTCCGAGCAGGTCAGAAGTCTTACCGGTAACAATGCGGCCGTCCGGCAACTCAAGTGCCGCACCCGGCTTGCCGGTCGCCTCCGCGACGTCGAGCGCAGGGGCAACCACAACGCGGTCCTGCACAGAGAGATCCGCCTTGCGCATCACGTTCATCACACGGTCAGAGATGGAGGAGTCGGAGCCGGTGCGGCGTTCGTCGACACGCGATGCAAAGTAGCGGCGAATGATTTCCTGCTGGGCGGCGTGGCGGCAGGCCTCGTCGTCGGAAATGCAATAGCCCGCCATGTTGACACCCATATCGGTCGGGGACTGGTACGGCTCGGTGCCCGTAACCTCACGCAGCAGCGTCTTCAGCAGCGGGAAGACCTCAATGTCGCGGTTGTAGGAGGTGACCTTCTCCCCGTAGGCGTCGAGGTGGTACTGGTCGATCACGTTGATATCGTCCAGGTCCGCGGTGGCCGCCTCGTAGGCTAGGTTCACCGGGTGGGAGAGTGGCAGGTTCCAGATGGGGAACGTCTCAAACTTGGCGTAACCTGCGGCAATGCCTCGCTGGTTCTCGTGGTAGACCTGCGACAGGCAGGTGGCCAGTTTGCCGGAGCCAGGTCCCGGCGCGGTCATGACAATCAGGTCGCGGGAGGTTTCCACATAGTCGTTGCGGCCAAACCCTTCCTCGCTGACCACCTTGGCGGTGTCGTTGGGGTAGCCAGGGATCATGTAGTGGCGCGACACCTTCAGGCCAAGGCGGGAAAGACGCTCGAGGAACGCCTCCACGGTGCGGTTGTGGCCGTCGAGTTGGGTGCACACCACATTTTCGACGAGGAATCCGCGGTCGCGGAACACATCCACAAGACGCAGCACGTCATCTTCGTATGTAATACCCAGGTCCGCGCGCACTTTTTGGCGGATGACATCACCAGCGTTGAAGCAGATGACAATTTCCACTTCGTCCTTGATGCGGTCAAGCATGGCGATTTTGTTGTCCGGAGTGAATCCGGGGAGAACACGGGAGGCGTGGTTGTCGTCGAAAAGTTTGCCACCCATCTCCAGGTAGAGTTTGCCGCCTACCTCGGCTCTCCGCGCTTGGATGTGCTCGGACTGCATTGCAATGTATTTTTCGCGGTCAAAACCGGTCGTGTACGGCATGCGCGCAATTCTATTGCTTTGCTGCGACACCACGCACCCCGCTACCTCCACACGGTGGTAGCGCTACGGTGGCAGGCATGTTTTCCTCCACGTTTACCGCCGACCAGATCCGAGCTGCGGAAGCACCCCTGCTTGCGGCGCAGGAGTTCGAGGACCAGTTGATGCAATCCGCTGCCCACGCCGTGGCGGAGGTAGCCAACGTGATGCTCGCTGAAGGTACTGAGGCACGCGCCCGGGTGCTCGTGCTTGCAGGGCCTGGCGGCAACGGGGGAGACGGCCTCTACGCCGGCGCGGAGTTGTTGCTGGCAGGCCACCGGGTGGATGCGGTGTTGCCCACAGGCTCGGCGCAGGAGCGTGCCCTGCGGGCGTTCACAGCGGCCGGCGGGGAGGTGCTGGAGGAACTCCCGGAGCAGTGGCAGGACTACGCCCTGGTTATCGACGCGATGACGGGCATCGGCGCGACCGGCGAGGTACGCGAGAACCTTCGCCCCGCCGTCGAGTTAGCCAACGCACTCAACGCCCAAGTGCTGGCCGTGGACGTGCCCACCGGCGTGGAGGCCGACACCGGCTGGGCAGGGCAGTGCCACGTCAACGCCGATGTGACGGTCACCTTCGGCGGGTTGCGCCGCGCCCACGGGCTGTCGCCAGCGTGCGGGGTGCAGTTGCTCGCCGACATCGGATTGCCGGGCAAGCGCCTGCACGAAACGCTCGGCGACCAACTCACCTTGTGGGCAGAGGATGGCCCGCCGCTGTTGATTGCAAACCGGGCGGTGCTGCCGGAGCAGAAGTGGTCCGAGCAGAAGTGGCCCGACGGGATACAGACCCTGTGGCAGCCACCGCTGCAAGACGTCGCGCCGGCTCCTGCGGACGACAAGTACACCGGCGGCGTGGTCGGCATTCGCGCAGGCAGCGGCGACTATCCCGGCGCGGCTATCCTGTCTACTGCGGGCGCGGTGTACGCCACCCCGGCGATGGTGCGCTATGCGGGCCCGCAGGCGGTGGAGGTGGTGCGGGCGCATCCGGAGGTCGTCGCTACGCACACGCTCCAGGATGCTGGCAGGGTGCAGGCGTGGGTGTTCGGGCCGGGCGCGGGCACTGACGAGGCCGCGGCGGAGGAGTTGCGGTGGGTGCTCGGCCAAGAGGTGCCTGTGCTTATCGACGCCGACGGCCTGACCCTCCTCACCCAACACCCCAACCTGCGCGAACAGGTGGCCAAGCGCGAACAGATGACGGTGCTGACCCCGCACGACGGCGAGTTCGCCCGCCTGTGTGAAGCCGCCGACGTGGGGGAGAGCGATCGCATGGCGGAGACCATCGCCCTGGCCGCCGCGCTGCAGTGCACGGTGGTACGCAAGGGGCGGGTGACGGTGATTGCGCACGAGGGCGACCCGTACACGGCGTACGCGATCGACGCGGGGCATTCCTGGGCGGCGACTCCGGGATCGGGCGATGTGCTCGCGGGCATCGCGGGGGCGCACCTGGCGCTTATGCATGCCAAGCGGCTATGGGAGGAGGTCGCACTCGCCGGCGCGGTGGCCGTGCACGCTTTGGCTGCGAAACTGGCCGCTGCTACTGCGTACGGTGACGCGACGGCGCCAGCGAGCCGGATCGCCGAGTTCATCCGTCCCGCAACCGCGAAGATGCGAAATGATGCTTGATGCGGTCGTGATCGGCGGTGGCCAGTCTGGCCTTGCCGTGTCGTACTACCTGCGCAGATATGGCGTGAACTTCACGGTTCTGGACGCCGCCGACGCTCCCGGCGGGGCGTGGCCGAACTACTGGGACTCGCTGACGCTGTTTTCGCGCGCGGAGTTTTCCAACCTGCCGGGCTGGCCGATGCCTTCGTTTGATGGGTACCCGCCGCGTGATCATGTCGTCGATTATTTAGCGCGCTACGAGGCCCGCTACGACTTGCCCGTTCGCCGTGGGCAGCGCGTGGAGCGTGTGCTTATCGACGACACTGGCTTCACCATCCGCCCCCAAAACCTCCACGCCCGCAACGTGGTGGTTGCAACCGGGATCTGGTCGGCGCCGTTCGTGCCGTTTGTGCCGGGTGAGTTCTCGGGCAGGCAGTTGCACTCGGCGCACTACACGCGACCGGAGGATTTCGCAGGCCAGCGCGTCGCGGTCGTCGGTGGCGGTAACTCGGGTGCGCAGATCACAGCAGACCTCGCGCTAGCCGGGGTAAAGGCGCAGTGGCTGACACGTTCTGCACCGGGTTTCATGCCGGACGACGTGGACGGTTCCACGCTGTTTCGCCGCAATCGTGAGCGCCTCACTGCGATTGCGAAGGGGGAGCCAGATCCGGGCGGGGTGGACTTCGGCGGAGAGATCGTCGTCGTACCGGAGGTGCGCCGAGCGCGCGACGCCGGCCTGCTTCAGGCGCGTCCGATAGTAGGTTCGCTCGACGAGGTGGACGCGGACGTGATCATCTGGGCAACCGGGTTTCGCCCGGCCCTCGGGCCTATCCGCGGGCTGCCCCGGGACACGCATGGTTTGTACGTGTTGGGGTTTGACAACATCAACGGACCGGGTGCCGGAACGATTCGAGGGGTGAGCCCGTTTGCCCGCGATATTGCGGCTCGGATCGCCGATTCTTTTGGCGCACACCGTCGCAGGTAAGCACGCTTCGACAAAATTACATAGGTGTTATTTAGGCCTTGACGTGGAAAAATAGCCCTTTTCGGGGATACATTCACCTTTTCGTTACATGAGAGTTTCCTGAGTAGCACTAACTCAGCTTTCTCCAACCAGCACGTACGTTAATTAAGCACGGACTGGCCCGTACTTGAGACGCAGGTCACCCTACTCACGAAGGGTGAATAGTTGGACATCTGCGCTACGCTTACTTATGTGTTAAATAAACGGAGGATCGCAGCGCTTGCCCTGACAGCTACTACAGCAGCGGCTGCCACTGCCGTGCCCTCCGCCGACGCGGCCACTGTAGGCAAGCCCATTAACGGCGTGTGCTCATTGCAAATGAGCATTGCAGAAAAGGATTTCGCCGCAGCATTGCCGCGAGACCTTAGGAGCCCCCAAGCGCAGCAAAAACAGCAGTGGACCAACGCCTTCGAGGTAGCGTTCCCGGAAGCTGCGCCCATCGCACAAGAATTCCTCGAAGCATTCAACGGCCCATACTTCAGGCAGTTCCATGCCAACCGCAACGCTGAAACCGCCCGTTGGGAAGACCGCATCGCTACTGCCGCAAATGTAGATCCGGCAGGCGCAAAGTGGTACTTCACCGAAATCATTAACAGCGTGCTGGTATCCAGTGAAGACGGACTGGCGCTGGATCATGTTGAGTTCTGGCGCGTTGTGGATGACGCCCTTGAAAGTGGCACCATCAGCGCCACTGACCCACGCGACATTTACCCCGCTTTCCCACAGGAAATTAGCGACAGGCTTCTCGAGGGCGCTCTGGCAGACATGCCGGCAGACCAGCGCAAAAAGTGGGTAAACGCGCACGCCTCGTCCAAGGAAGCCATCGGCTCGGTCAATGCGGCACAGTTCCGCGATGCCTTCAAGAAGGCACGCGAGGCCTGCGCCAATGGTGGCGGCTCGGTCACTCTGCCCGTCGCTCCCAAGCCGACCACTCCGTACGACGTGCCACCGGTACAGCGCGGCAAGGACAAGCCTGGCAAGACCACAGAGCCGTCCACACCGACTGAGTCGAAGACCACCACCAACATCAGCGTTGACTTCTCCACCTCGGTTGAGCGCCAGAAGAACGAACCACAAGCGTCGATGCCTGTCGGTGCGATCATCGGCATCGTCGTCGCTCTGTTGACAATCATTGGTGGCGCTGGGGCAGCATTTGTCATGGGCGGGCGATAGGCGTAATTTGGCGCGGTGTCCAACACCGCGAAAACCCCCCAGAAAACCCCGGGCCAATTCCCCTTCGTACCACTGGCGGCGATGAGTTTCGCCGCCTTTGTTTATGTCACTTTCGAGATGTTCTCGGTGGGGCTCATCTCCCCGATGGCGCGAGACCTCGGCGTCTCCGAAGGCCAAATTGGCCTCCTCATGAGCGTCTATGCGGGCTTGGTCGCAGTGGTGACCATCCCGCTGATCCACTTCACACGCAGCGTCAATAGGCGTCCGCTGCTTATCGCCACTCTGGTGTTTCTCCTCGGCGGGATCGTGCTGCAGGCAACAGCCAGCAACTACTGGATGCTGGTGGCCGGGCGCGTCACCGCAGCATTTACACACGGCGTGTTCTGGTCGCTGGTCAACCCGATGGCGGCCCGCATCGCTCCCGCCGGGCAGACAGGTAAGGCGGTGGCTGCGGTGTCCATCGGCTCTACCTTGTCGCTGGTTGCGGGCTCGCCGCTGACCACTGCGTTGGGCACGATGATCGGCTGGCGGGCATCCACGTGGGTGCTTGGCGTAGCGACGATCGGCGCGCTGGTCACCCTGATCGCCACCCTGCCAAGTCTGCCGGCGGTGCCACCGGCGAACAGGGCGAAGGCGACGAACACGAAGTCCGCCATCCCTTCGCTTGTGGTGTACGTGCTGCTCGCGGTGACGGGTATCTTCTCCACCTTTACGTACTTGGCGCTGCTGGTGGAAGGCACCGCCGGCCACGCGTATGTGCCGTTCGGCGTGTCCCTGTACGGCATCGCGGGCTTGGTCGGCATCACGATCGCCGGCCGGAGGGTGGATAGCCGAATGATCCGGCTCAATGCCCTGGCCGCTGCCGTGATGGTGGTGTCCGCCATCGCAGGTTTGCTCGCGCTCGGTGCCGGAAGCGGCCTAGGCATGTTCGCGGTGATCGCCGTGTTCGGCATGGCCGCCGGTGCGCTGCCCACGGTGGCCACCACCATCTTCTTGCACGCAGGCCAGCGCAACCAGGACCTGGCAAGTTCGGTGTACGTGGTCACGTTCCAGGTCGGTATCGCATCCGGTTCCGCGGTTGGTGCTGCGGTGGTAGATGCGGGCTACTTGTCCGGCACCCTGATCTCTAGCGGTGTGCTCGGCGCGCTGGCGTTTGCGGTGCTGGCGCTGTGGTCGCGCACGCTCCTGCGCTAGCGCCAGCGATTGAAGCACCAGACATACAAACCCCAGACATATAAGCGCAGTCTTATGCGTAGACCGGGGTGCGTGCGTTGACGCCAACCTCGAAGACCTCGTCTCGCGGATTGATCAGCGAGCGGTCGTGGGTGACAAACCCGCAGGCAATGTTGCGCTCTTCAACCAGGTCACGCAGCAATTTCACAATCTCTTGGGAGCGGTCGTGGTCGAGGGCGGCGGTGGGCTCGTCGGCAAGCAAAAGCTCTGGCTCACCCATCAACGCGCGGGCGATGCCGACGCGCTGGCGCTGACCGCCGGAGAGTTCGCCCATACGGCGATCGCCAAGACCCTCGAGGCCGACCTTGGCCAGGAGCTCATCGGCGCGGTCCGGGCGTGGCTTGATGCCGCGGATGTCGTCGGTCACCAACAGTTGGTCACGCACGTTGAGCGCGGCGATCAGGTTGGCCTGCTGGAAGATCATGCCGATCTTGTCGCGGCGCACATCGTTGTTCACCTCAACGCCGTTGAGGGTGGCGGTGCCGGAATCCGGTGTGATCAGGCCCGCGGCGACGGAAAGCATGGTGGATTTTCCGGAGCCGGACTCGCCAACAATGAAGGTCAGCTCGCCGGGCTTGGCGGTGAAGTTCATGTTGTCCAGCACGGTTCGCATTTCCTGGCCGTCCTGGAAGGCGACGGTGACATTTTTCAGTTCAAGCATTATGCGGCACCTCCAAGGGCCTGCTGCGGGTTAACTTTTGTAATGGAGCGGGTGGCAATCAGCGCGCCGACCATGCCGAGCGCCCAGATGGCAACTGGCGGGGCGACGGCGGTGAGTGCGGTCAGGGAGAACGGTGCAGCGCCCTGCATCGCCAGCCCGAGGCCGAAGGCGACCACGCCTCCGATTAGCGCACCTGCGCCGAGCAGCACCGCGGACTGGCCGAGTGCGTCCTTGAGCAGGTACTTGTTCGATGCGCCGATGGCCTTCAGGATGGCTAGGTCGCGGCCGCGCTGCATCGTCCACACCGTGAGGAACGCGACGATCACCAGCGCGGCGATGGCGTAGAGGAAGCCCTGGATGAGCTTCAGGGAGCCCTGCTCAGAGGAGTACGCGGGCAGGCCCTCGAAGGACTCCTTCAACGACACACCGCCGCCGACCTCGTGGTCGGCGAGCAGCACGGTGCCGTCGGCGTCGGTGTGCATGATCTCTTTCCAAAAGTCCGTGGGCACCCACAGGACAGGGGAGTGGGAGAACGCAAGGTCCTCGCCAATCGCGCCGACGGTGATGGCCTTGCCGGCGACGGTGATCTCCTCGCCCTGTGTGAGTTCAAGGCCCGGCGCGGCAACCGCGTCCTTGCCCAGCGTCTGGCCGCCCGGCAGCACGGTGCCTTCCGGCAGGGACAGGATGGACACTGCGGCGTCTTCGCCGTTTGCCTTGGTCAGCAGCATTTGGCTGGTGCCAAGCGGGGTCATGCCGTCGCGAGCCTCCACACGCGAGGTGGTAAACGACAGGTCTTCCGGGTCCTGGAAGACAACGGATTCCGGCTCGAGCGCTTCAAGTGCTGAGGTGTTCTGCTTGCCCAAGCCTGCGGTCAGGCCGGTCAGCACAACCACCAGCAGGGTGATCAGGGTGACCGTGCCCACGATCAGCCCGAAGCGCCCCTTGGCCGACTTCATTTCTCTCAAACCTACGAACATGACTCCGATTATGGCTTTGACCTGCACTGTTCCACATCGGGCGGGCGGTTGAAATCCCAATCAACCGATCGGTTGATCTACGCTCAGTCCTATGTTGTCCACGACCCGGATTCTGGATTTGTTGCGCGTGAGCTTGCACGTGCTGGTCGCCGTATTGCTTGCGGTGGGTCTTATGGGGCAATTGCGTATCGACGACCCCCTGCCCGGCCTCGTTCTCTCCACCGTCTTCGCCGCTGTGTACATGGCGGGCACGGTGTGGCACTACGAGGGCCGGGCCTATCCAAGTTGGGCGCCGTACGCGTGGCTGGCGGTCGTGGCCGCGCTGTGGGTGGGGCTGGTGCAGGTCTCCGCGGACTTCGTGTGGCTGGAGTTTCCGCTGGTCATGTTGGCGTGTGTGATCCTGCCGCGCTGGTGGGAGCTGCTGGCCGCGGCCGGCTTGCTGTGTGTGTCCCTGTGGGCAGTGGCCGGGCCTAGTGTGGGACCGGGTGTGGGCTCGGGTGCTGGTGGAAATATCGGTGCGGTGGTGGGGCCGTCGATAGGCACGGTGCTCGCGGTGTTCATCGTGCACGCGTACCGGGCGCTGCGCGCGGAGGCGGACCACTACAAGCAGATGGCCGATGACCTGCGCTCGGCCCAGCGGGAGCGCGCCGCGGCGGAGCATGCGGCGGGCGTGGCACAGGAGCGAGCGCGCCTGGCGCGCGAGGTGCACGACACGATGGCGCAGGGGCTCAGTTCGATCGTGCTGCTCGGCCGCGCGCTGGATAAGCAGCTCGGCGACGACGCCGCGGCGCGCGAGACCCTGGACGTGATTCGCTCGACGGCTGCGGACAACCTGGCGGAGGCGCGCCGCTTCGTCAAAATCAATTCGGCGGACACGGTCTCGGTTGACGACAAACCCCAGCGTGTGGCGTTGCCGGTGCGGTTGGAGCGGCTTGCCCGGGCGGCGTCGGACCGCCAGCGCGCGCTCGGCGAGCCACTGGAGGTGCAGGTCAACGCGGTTGATTTGCCGGAGCCGGCGGCGTCGGTAGCTGAGCGCATGGTGCGCGAGGGCTTAAGCAACATCGTGCGCCACGCGGGCGCATCTAAGGCGGTGATCACGGTGGATAAGCTGGGCGCGACCGCAACCATCGACGTCTTTGACAACGGCCGCGGCATCTCCGGCAAGGAGGGCTACGGGCTCAAGGGCCTGCGCGCCCGCGTGGAGGAGATCGGTGGGGAACTTTCGGTGGAGGGCAACGTCCTCGCCGCGACACTGCCTGTGGAGGAGCAATGACGCTGCGCGTAATGCTTATCGACGACCACCCGGTCGTCCGCGCCGGCCTTCGCGCCGTTCTCAACTCGTTCGGCGATATGGAAGTGGTGGCTGAGGCCGCCGACGGCGATGTTGAGGTGCCGGGAGACGTGGACGTGGTGGTCTCCGACATTCAGATGCCCGGCGCGTCCGGAATCGACCTGACCCGCCGTTTGGTCAAGGCGGGCGGGCCGCCGGTGCTCATCCTGACCACCTACGACACACAGGCCGACGTGGTCGCCGCGGTGGAGGCCGGTGCGATGGGCTACCTGCTCAAAGACGCGCCGGAGGATGAATTGCATGACGCGGTGGTGCAGGCGTCGAAACGCAAGCGCGTGCTCTCTCCGCAAGTGGCGAATGTGCTGGCAGACCGCCTGGTCAACCCCGACGAGGCTCTGTCCGCCCGCGAGATCGAACTGCTTCGCGCACTGCAGACGGGCGCGTCGAACCGGGAGATCGCCGAACAGCTCTTCATCTCCCAAGCCACGGTGAAAACCCACCTGATCCACATCTATACAAAGTTGGGCGTGGACAACAGAACAGCTGCCGTAGAGCAAGCTCGGCAGCGTCGCATCATCTAGTGTGTCCCGTATGACTTTCATCGAGCTGCATACTGGGCCCTGGCGCGCCAGTACCTGCTTACTGGGGCTCAGCGGCCCGCATGACGCGCCAGTTGGCTTGGCCAGCCTGACCTGGCGCCATAACGGCTCGCTGCGTACCGGCGACGATTTGGACCGCCCTCAAGGGCAGATGTTCATCGAGGCAGATGCGTTGCCCGCCCGCCAGCAAATCGCCGAACCTGAGGCGTTTCCGCTGCGTACCGTGACCACTCGAACCGCCGGCGAGGCGTACGTGTTCATCGGTGAAATGTTCGGCCGCAAAGGAGAAATTGAGACGCTCACGCCGTGTGTCGCAGCGCAGATGACGCTTGCCACGGACGCTGAACTTGCGATGACGCTCAACCCTGACTTCGAGTACGCCATCATTGCCTGCGACGGCGATATCGAGGTCAACCGCTCCTCGGTGGTCTCTCACTCCCACATGCTCATTGGTCCGGGTGAGCGCACGCTCGGTTTGGAGAACCGTTCCGAGCATTTCACCCACGTGCTGGTGTTGGGTGGTCTTCCCGAGTAACACGAACCGGGGAGATCTTGCCCACATATAGGCCACTTACCGTGCAGACATGCGGTAACAGCGCAATAATCGGATAGTGCTATATATTCTGATTGCTGTCTTGGCCGTCGCTGCCGTCGGCTACTTCATTTACAAAAAAGTCCACGCCGCATCCGCCATCTTCGCGGTGGGTGTGCTGCTGCTCATGATCGCCGCCGCAACCGGCCGCATCGACTACGCCTCAACCGAGTTCGAATCTTCCGGCAACGCGTTCTACGACGAGTTGCTCATCATCGAGGCCCTGTTCAAGTCCCGTTTCGCCGGCACCGGCATGGCAATTATGGTGCTGTTCGGTTTCGTCGGCTACATGCGCCACATCGGCGCCGACGCAAAGACCGTAGTGGCACTGTCTAGCCCGCTGCGTCGCTTCAACGGCTCCTACTGGCTCGTACCCATCGGCTACTTGGTGGCGACGCTGCTGTCGTTCGTGGTGCCCTCTGCCAGTGCGTTGGCGCTGTTGCTCGTGGCCACGCTCATGCCGGCGTTGATCGCTGCGGGGCTGACTCCGCTGACGGTGGGTGCGATCGTCGCTACGGCCTCCACTATTGCCCCGTCCCCGCTGGAGGCGGGCCTGATTCAGGCCGCTGACCTGACCGGCATGACGGTCACCGAGTTCACCTTCGGCAACGTGGCTAAGGCCACCATCCCGGGCCTGATCGTCATCGCGTTTGTGCACATGTGGTGGCAGCACCGCTGCGACAAGAAGGACCTGGTCAAAGCCGGTGCCGCCGCAGGCGAGGCCGACCTGGAGGCCGCGAAGCACCAAGAGTCGGATCGACGCATCCACGAAGCCATGGAGCGCGCCGAGGGCCTGCCCGGTTTCTACGCCATCTTGCCGCTGATGCCGCTGTTGCTGATCATCGTCTCCGCAATCCTGAACCGCCTGGACATCGTCGGTTTCGAGGCCGGCATTCTCCCCGTGACCGTCGTGTCGCTCATGCTGACCATGATCATCGAGGCGATCCGCCTGCGCGACGTGAACTACGCCGCGGATTCCCTCCAGGACTTCTTCAAAGGCCTCGGCGAGGGCGCCGCAGGCGTGGTGTCCCTCATCGTCGCCGCCGCCATCCTGGTGGAAGGCATCACCCAGATGGGCGTTATCGAGGGCCTGACCAGCCTCGCCCAGGCGTCCTCGGGTGCTGCGATCCTGATGGTGCTGGTGTTCGTCATCGCCACCTCTGTCATGGCAATGCTCACCGGCTCCGGCGTGGCCCCGTACTTCGCGTTCTCCGAAATGGTGCCGGGCATCGCGGCCGACTCCGCCGTGTCCGCCCCGCAGATGCTCACCTCCATTTGGGCCGCCTCCAACACCATGCGCCAGGCTTCCCCGGTCAACGCTGCGGTGCTCATCGTCGCTGGCGCACTGAACGTGAACCCGGTTGACGTGGTGCGCCGCACCCTCGTGCCGTTGGCAGCGGGCATGGTCACGTCGGTGGTGTGCGCGCTGTTGTTCGTCGTGTAGCAAAAGTCCGTATTGTTTCCGGTATGACTGTCTCAGTGCTGATCACCGTCGAAGACTCTTCGCCGGAAATCTCACGTTGCTTCAACGTTGACCCCGACATGACGCTCGGCGCGCTCGCCGAGGTCATCGACGCATCCCTCGGGTTCTCCGGCGCGTCCTCGCACCTGTTCGTGGGCAAGCACGGCACGCAACGTGAGGTGTACGCCGAAAGCCCCGGTGCGGGTGAGCAGCACGAAGACACCATCACGGTCGCTGAGATGGAGCCGATGACCTACATTTACGACGCGGCGGCCGACTGGTCCATCCACGTCGAAGTCCTCGGCCCCTCCCACATCGATGCGCCAACGCCGATGCTTGTCGACGCCGCCGGCCCCGACGTCATCGAAGCCTGCAACGGCCCCGCCATGATGACCGAGTTCCGCCGCCAGGCCCGCCTGCTCGCCGCCGGTATCGAACCCGACGTGGACACCGTCACCTTGCTGTTTAGCTTCCTGCCGGTCATGCCGCCGGAGCGCATGCTGGACCGGCTGACCTTCGCCGACCCGGTCACGGTCGCCTCCCGCATGGCCAACGTCGCCGAGGAGCAGTTTTTCGACGAGATGGCCGCCGCCGAATCCGAGGGTCTGGGCCTGGCGGAGCGCTTTGACAACTTCATCAACTCCCAGCCCGGCCTGCGCGAAATCCTGGACGTGGACCCCCACCCGGAGCGCAACCCGGCGATGATCTCGGCCGTGACCGACTTCTTCAACTCCGTCCTCGGCGAAGGCACCGATTTCCCCGAACTCGCCGAACTGGCCAGCCTGCCCGGCTTCGCTGGATTGCCAGGGCTCGAAGGGCTCGAAGGGCTTCTCGACGACACCGATGACCTCGAAGCCCCCAACTCCCTGACCTTGGTGTTCGGCGACCTGATCAGCCTGTTCATCGCCAGCGTGCCCTACAACGTGGGCGAGCTAACCCCCGAGGTATCCCGCGAGATCCGCGAGATCACAGCGCTGCCGTTCCCGGGTACCGTCGTCGATTTTCTTCTCGACGCCGGCCTGTTAAAGAAGCGCCACGAAATCCTCACCCCGACCAAGGCGGGCCTGACCTTCCTCAGCAGTGACGACGCCGTCGCCGCCAACGCCGACAACCTGCGTCGCTTCTTCGAATCCGTCATGGGCGCAGACCTGTGGCGCGCCACCGTCGACTGGTTCATCGGCGAGCCCCAGCCCAACCCCGACATCGACGACTACATCCCGTGGCTTTACGGCTTCTGCGTCGTCGAAGAGTACGAACCGGGCCGCTCCGGGCTTTCCGACGAAGGCCGCGCCATGATGCACCTCCACCGCGCCTACTACGAAGGCTAGGTCTAGACCCCGCCTGGTTGGCCCCGCCCGGTTAACTCAGGCGAGCACCAGGTAGAGCCCCACCACGGCAATGCCCAGCATCATCGCGGTGAGAATGGCGATGGGGGCGGTGTTCGGGGCGCTGCGCTCGTCGGCAAGAGCAAATGCGTCGCGCCTGTACAGCCGGCGGTTCAGCAGCCCGATCGCCACCGCGCCAAGCGACAACGCGCACGCCGCGAACACAATTAACTCCGGGTAGGCATCCGCCCAGCGCAACAGCGTCGCCGCACACACCAGCATGGCAAGGCCGGTGCGCGTCCAACTCATCGCGGTGCGCTCCGGCTGCAGACCGGGGTCCGCAACGACGATGCTCACAGCAGGCTCACCCCAACCACCACTGCGGCGACGAACACACCGATGCCCAGAATCGGCACGATCGCCGGCGCCGGGATTGGTTTGCCGTGGCGCAAGGCGCGTTCGATCCGTACCCAACGCACCGCAGCACCTGCAGAAATAGCCATTGAGATCACGATGATGGTGGCGGCGGCGATGGAGCGCACGGTGTCGTCGATACGCGGAAGCTCAAACGCCTCCAATGCAATCCCACCCGCCAAAAACGCGAGCGCAGTACGCGTCCACGCGAGGAACGTGCGCTCGTTAGCCAAGGTGAAACGCGGATCCGGCTCGTTGCCATCCGGAAACACCCGCCGGGTAAACCAACCACGCTCACTCATGCGCTCAACCCTAGCGCCGCATACACCGTCAGGAGAACCACCCCAACCGCAGCGATCACCCACAAAACCGTGTTTCTTTGCGACGACACCCTCGCCCACACCGCCCCCAACAACGCACCCGCCGCGTTGCAGATGACATCGTCCGTATCGCTATACCCCCACCCGCCGAGGTACTGCGCCGTCTCGATGCCCAGGCTGAACAGCGTGCCTGCCGCGAGCGCCCTCACGATCGAGCCCCGATACGCCACGAACCCCACCGGAATGAACAGCGCAATGTTGCCAAACAAGTTCAGCCACGGACCCCACCACACCCGCGCATACGTGAACGTCTGCAGCGGATTGAGCCGGATCTGACTGATCTGGTGCGACTCCGCCGCCCACACTCCCGGGATCGACACGAAAGCCTTACCCACCGTAAACGCAAGCACGACAACGACAGTCACCACTGCCGCGGCGACCGTTGCCGGTCTACTTCTGGTCGTATTCACCCGCCCCACGCTAGACGCACGTTAGGCTGGCGACCATGAATAGCACCTTGCTGGTTACTGACAATGGTCCCGCGATCGTAGAAACCCGCGATGAATACGCCGGCGAAGGCGACACGCTGATCAACGTCTCGCACTCGTCGCTGAACTACAAAGACGCAATGGCACTGTCCGGCAACCGCGGTGTCCTGCGCGAACTGCCGCGCGTCCCCGGCATCGACGCGGTGGGCACCCTCGAAGACGGCACGCTGGTCACGGTGAACGGCCGTGGGCTGGGGGAGCGCCGTCACGGCGGCTACACCCCGCAAGTGCGTATCGACGACACCCACATCACCCGCATCCCATCCCGCTTCACCGCCGAGGACGCCGCCGCCATCGGCACCGCCGGCTACACCGCAGCACTCTCCGTCGCGGCGTTCGAGCGCGCCTCCTACTCCGTCGACGGCCCCGTCCTGGTCACCGGCGCCACCGGCGGAGTCGGCTCCATCGCCGTATCACTGCTCGCCGAGCGCGGCCACGAGGTCTGGGCGCTCACCGGGCGTATCGACGAACACAGCACCTGGCTGCGCGAACTCGGCGCCACCGAAATCCTCGACCGCGCCGACTTCACCGGCAAAGGCAAACCGCTGCAGAAGGCGCGCCTCGGCGGCGTGATCGACACCGTCGGCTCCGACATCCTGGCCAACGCGCTCACCCAACTGCGCTGGGGCGGCGTCGCCACCGCATGCGGCATGGCCGCCGGCAACGACCTGCCCGCATCCGTCCTGCCGTTCATCCTGCGCGGTACCCAACTCATCGGCGTGAACTCCGTCGACACCCCCAACGACCTTCGCGACGAAGCCTGGGCACTCCTCGACACCTCCCTCAACACAAACGCCATCCGCACCGAAACAATCGGATTGGATGGCGTCATCGAAGCCGGCCAGGCCCTGTTGGAGGGCCGGGGCGGTGGAAGGGTCGTCGTTAAGCTGTAGGCTCCTGCGGCACCGGACCAGCCGAAATCTGCCGGTAGGCGTACGCCAACGCGAGCATCGTCGCCGGCAAGGTCACAATCAAACCAAGACCAAACGGGATCGCACCAATGAGGTTGATCAAACCAGCCAACACCGCGAAGCCCAACAGACGGCCATAATTACGCGCACCCGCCTTGAAACCGCCGGTGAACGCCTGGCCAAACGTGCCATTGTTGTCACCCGCGAACCACGGCTGCAGCATAAACAGCGGGCTGATCAGCAGCATCACCACCAAACCAATGCCGAATGCCGCCATCACCGGGCCCATCACCGCAAAGAACGTCTCCGGATCATCCATGATCGCCTCCGGATTCTCCGGGATCATCGTCGGATCGATCGCCGAAAACGCACCAATGCCCAGCGCCGTCAGCAGCACCGTCATGCCAAGCATGGCGATGACCGACAACAACACCGACATGCCCAGCGTCTTACCAAACGTCGGCGACTTCACATCCCCGAAACTCAGGTTGCGCGCCAACGTCGCCTGCAACGCCGCACCAATCATCCACGGGCCGAACACCGTCGTGCCGCCCACCTGAATCCAGGTGCCCACCGTCGGCACAAACTGCACCGCCACGCTCAGCAGCAGGTACACCACGCCAAGCGGCAACCACAGCTTCGGGTTGCCAAACACGGTCTTGAAGCCCCAGCCGATCGCCTCCAAAATGTTCAGCTTGCCGGTGCCCTTCACATGCGACCAGCCGTTATTCGCCGGGTCGTTAATCGGGTGCGGGCTCACACCATCGCCCGGAACGTTGTCCGTCAACTGCTGGCCATGGAACCGCAACGCCGTGTTGCCCGCCATCGACGCCGCCGAATTGACCTCAAACGCGCTGTAGTCGCTGTAGCCGTTTTGGTAGTTGCCGGCTTGGTCGGCGTAGTTGCCGGCGTCGGCGGGGTCGGCGTAACTGTCATAGCTCGGGTAACCCCCGTCGTTCTCCGGGTGGCTTCCTTGCGGATGCTGCGGATACGGCTCGAAGCCGTCATTGTTCGGAGTGGACATTGATGTATTCCTTCATCGGATAGGTATCAGTTTTGCCCAGCCGAGTTTAACAACCCTGCGCGGTGGGACGCCGGGCCGGAACGTTGGCGCTGCCCGGGCCGCCTCCTGACAAACTTTGCAAAATCTGTCAGGAACGTTTTCTGACCTGCACGTTTACCGACGCCTGACAGATTCCGCCGTGATCTGTCAGCCGGACGGGGCGGTGGGGGGCGGTGGGGCCGGGCCCGCGGGTCGGGGTGAGGCGGCGGGGCGCCCGGGGTGAGGCAGGCCGGGCATTTTGGGCATCACCGGCAAAATAGTTCCCCGGCGGGGAATTTTCTTCGTCCGGTGGGCTAAGAAGTTTCACTACGCCCAGGACAGGTCGGCGCGGGCACAAAAAAGCTCCCCGGATTCGGCCGAACCGGGGAACTTTTTTGAGAAGGGTATGAGAAAAGGGTAGGGCAGCAGAACCCGAGCAGAACCCGAGCAGAACCCCTACTTGACCACGAGGTTGACCATGCGGCCCGGGATCGCGATCACCTTGACCACGGTCTTGCCGTCCACCAAGGCGGCGACGCGGTCGTCGGCAAGGGCGGCGGCTTCGAGGTCGTCCTTAGAGGCGTCGGTGGCCACGTCGATGCGGGCCTTGACTTTGCCGTTGATTTGGACGGGGACCTCGACGGTGTCGTCGGTAAGCCATTGCTCGGCGAACTCCGGGAACGGCTCGAACGTGATGGTCTCGGGGTGGCCCAGGAGGGACCAGAGTTCTTCGGCGATGTGCGGGGCCAGCGGCGAGACCATCTGGACCAGCGGCTCGACGGCGTCGCGAGGCGCACCCGACGGGTAGGTCTTGGTCAGGTAGTTGACGTACTCGATGAGCTTCGCGGCGACGGTGTTGTCGCGCAGGTGAGCATAGTCGTCGCGTACGCCAGCGATGGTGCGGTGGAGGGCTTTGAGGTCGTCTTCCGTCAACGAAGCGTCCACCACGGTGACCTCACCGGTGGCCTCATCCACGACCAGGCGCCACAGTCGCTGCAGGAAGCGCTGCGCGCCGACGACGTCCTTGGTCGCCCACGGGCGGGAGGTGTCGAGCGGGCCCATGGACATTTCGTAAACGCGCAGGGTGTCGGCGCCGTAGTCCTCGACAACCTCGTCGGGTGCGACGGAGTTCTTCAGAGACTTGCCCATCTTGCCGTATTCGCGGTTGACCTCGGCGCCGTTGTAGAAGAACTTGCCGTCCTTCTCTTCGACCTCGGCGGCGGGGACGTAGACGCCGCGGGAGTCGGTGTAGGCGTAGGCCTGGATGTAACCCTGGTTGAACAGGCGGCGGTAGGGCTCCTTGGAGGTGACAAAGCCGAGGTCGTAAAGCACCTTGTGCCAGAAGCGTGCGTAGAGCAGGTGCAGGACGGCGTGTTCGACGCCGCCGACGTACAGGTCAACGCCGCCGGGGTCGTTGGCGCCGTGCTCCTCGGGGCGCGGGCCGGTCCAGTAGCGCTCGTTCTCAATGTCCACCAGCGCATCCGTGTTGGTCGGGTCGATGTAGCGCAGTTGGTACCAGGAGGAGCCGGCCCATTGCGGCATGACGTTGGTGTCGCGCCAGTACTTCTGCTTGCCGTGGCCCAGGTCCAGTTCGACCTCGACCCAGTCGGTGGCCTTGGCCAGCGGCGGGGCGGGTTCGGAGTCGGCGTCTTCGGGGTCGAAGGCGACGGGGTTGTAGTCCTCTACCTGCGGCAATTCGACGGGCAGCATGTCTTCCGGCAGGCCGTGCGCCTGGCCGTTTTCGTCGTACACGATGGGGAATGGCTCGCCCCAGTAGCGCTGGCGAGCAAACAGCCAGTCGCGCAGTTTGTACTGGATTTTCTCGGAGCCCTTTTGCTTATCGACGACCCACCCAAGGGCCGCTTCAATCGCCTCATCCTTACCCATACCGTTGAGGTCCAGGCCGGATTCGTTGGCGGAGTTGATGTGGGTGGCGTCGCCGGTGAAGGCGGCTTCGGAGACGTCGCCGTCGAGAACAGGCGTAATCGGCAGGCCGAAGACGGTGGCGAACTCGTAGTCGCGCTCGTCGTGGGCCGGGACCGCCATGATGGCGCCGGTGCCGTAGCCGGTGAGCACGTAGTCGGCGATGAAGATCGGGACCTGCTCGCCGTTGACCGGGTTGACCGCGTAGGTGCCCAGAAACACGCCGGTCTTTTCCTTGTTTTCCTGGCGTTCCACATCAGACTTGGCGGCGATGGAGCGCAGGTAGGCGTCGACAGCTGCGCGCGGGGTGGCTTCGCCGTTGGTCCAGCGGGTGTCGACGTCGGTGGGGTAGGAGTCGGCCACGAGGTCGTCGACAAGCGAATGCTCGGGCGCGAGCACCACGTAGGACGCGCCGAACAGGGTGTCGGGGCGGGTGGTGAAGACGGTGATGTC
This sequence comes from Corynebacterium sp. HMSC075D04, assembly GCF_001815635.1. NCBI lineage: Bacteria > Bacillati > Actinomycetota > Actinomycetes > Mycobacteriales > Corynebacteriaceae > Corynebacterium > Corynebacterium sp. HMSC075D04. The sequence continues at coordinate 28,563 of NZ_KV821313.1, read as the reverse complement.
GCCGGCGGGCGATTCGAACACGACCTCCGCGCCGCGGGACCGGCCGATCCAGTTGCGCTGCATGCTCTTGACCTTTTCGGGCCATTCGAGCAGGTCAAGGTCGTCAAGCAGGCGGTCGGAGTAGTCGGTGATGCGCATCATCCACTGGCGCAGACGCTTGCGGAAGACCGGGTAGTTGCCGCGCTCAGAACGGCCCTCGGCGGTGACCTCCTCATTCGCCAGCACGGTGCCCAGGCCCGGGCACCAGTTGACCATGGAGTCGGAGAGGTAGACGAGGCGGAACTCGTCGATAGCCTTGTGCTTCTCCTCGGTGGTCAGGTCGCGGAAGTTGCGGCCGTCCTTGGTCTGGCGAGCGCCGGACATGAGGTCGCGCACGAGGTCCTCGATCGGGCGGGCCTTCTGCTGCTCCTCGTCAAACCAGGCGTTGTAGATCTGCAGGAAGATCCACTGCGTCCAGCGATAAAACTCCGGGTCCGTGGTGGCAACGGAGCGGCGCGGGTCGTGGCCGAGGCCCAACATGGCCAGCTGGCGGCGCATGTTGGCAATGTTCGCCTCAGTGGTCGTGCGCGGGTGGGTGCCGGTCTGGATGGCGTACTGCTCTGCCGGCAGACCAAACGCGTCATAACCCAGTGTGTGCAGCACGTTCTTGCCCAGCATGCGGTTGTAGCGCGCGTACACATCCGTGGCGATGTAACTCAGCGGGTGGCCGACGTGCAGCCCCGCACCCGATGGGTAGGGGAACATGTCCTGAACGTTGAGTTTGTCCTTGGGCAGCTCGACCTGGTCTTGCGACGCTTGCGGAGCAAGATCACCAACCGGGTTCGGTGCGTAAAACGTGTGGTTGTCACGCCAGTACGCCTGCCACTTCTTCTCGATCTCATTGGCCAGCTCGGCCGTATAGCGGTGCGGGGTCGCCTCAGTCATGGTTATGCAGTGTAGTGAACAGGCATTGCTTATCTGCGACCTCCGCCCCGAACGCCATTTCCCCAGGGAATTGTTTTCGGGGTCGTTTTTGGGATGTGAAAGATATAGAAAAGATATAGCGGGCGTTTGGACGAGCCGTTTTGCCAGTTGCCGCAGGTCAGCGAATTGTTTCGATATCTTTCACTATCTTTCGGAATTGTTTTCTGCGCGGATTTACGCGCGAATCCAGCGGGTGCCGCGGCCACGAGGGGGACCTTCCGGATCAATCTTTGCCCTACCGAGGCTTCGAAGGTGTCGCAGGATTCTGCCCGCCTCTGCAACGCTGACGCCGGTTTGATCGGCGATGTCGGCGGACCGGAGGGTTTCGCCGTCGAGAAGCTTTGCCTCGATCCATTCCTGAATGCTTACCGTTGCCAGTTCACCGGCCTGGCCCAAATTAAGAAGTTTCCGAGCCTCGCCGCTGAGTGTCCATTCGTTTGCGTCGGCTACGGAATCGAGGAGGCCGCGGTCCACGAGCTCGTCCATGAGCTCCCTGACCTCAAGCGAAGTGAGCTGGGTTTTCTGCACTGCGGTCGTTGCCGTGATGAGCGCTGCGGAGTTGAGGTGCCACAACACAATCAGGGACGCCACACTATCGACGACAACCTCCCCGTAACGCTTCGACAACCCCCTCAGCCCCTTAATGAAGTCCACGTCCGGTTTCTGCGCAGCCAGAATCACTTGGACGTTCACGTCGGTCGCGATAACCTCCGGCTCACTGCGTCCGGTACGGATCATGGTCGCCCACATACGGTCAAAACCACGAGAGCTTTCTTCCGCCAAGCCCAGCGTGCGCATTGCCGCCATCAGCCGGTTGTTCCGCGGAACCGAGGACGTAGATAGGAGTTTGTCCCGGGTCACACCTGGCGGGAGTGGGCCAGGGGAGGTGACTTTAAGCGTTCGATTGGACTGCTCGACAACCACCGGGCCGGGCAGTCGCCAGTCGCGGTGAATGAATGCATTCGCAACAACTTCATCAACCGCTTGTTCCGGAAAACGGCTGATGGCAACTTCTTCACCGTCGTCAAACTGGACCCGTTCAATCTCAATGTCACCGTTTTCGGCGATCAGTCGGCGAAGGCGTGGCAGTGCCAGCAGGACCGGGTCGGAAATCAACGTCGCTCGGGGTTCCTCACCCGGCAACGTCCGCCAAAGGTGGCGCACAACCACGTCCGTTGGCTCTGGACTGGCCAGGAGAATCTCGCCGGCGCGTTTAAGTTTGCCGTCGTCACGCAAAAGCCCAAGCTCCCGCAACAGTCCGCTTGTGGTCTGAGGGACGGCAGCATCGAGGCCGCGCGTCCTGCGGTGTTCGCGGAGCATCCTGCGCGCTTCTTCAACTACCGCTAACGGCAAGTCGACTATCGAGATATCGGCTGGACCGTTTGAGTAGTCCGGGTTGCGACGTGCCGCGTCGATAGCGCGTCGCTCCTCTTCCGTGATCTCCTTGCAGGAGAATTGGCCGTCTGCGGTGCGCTTCTTCGCGGCGCCGTCGCTACGCGTATACAACGCCCGCGCTTCAGGGACGTGAATAACAACGAGCCTTGCGCCCCACGCATCCAACGTCGTGACCTGGACGTTCATGTTGGGATTGGTCTTGACGAAGATCCGGTGAGTGATCTTTTCTTCATCCAGTTTGGTACCCGTAAACGCTTCCCTCCCGGGAACCTTGTCGGCGACACCCACCACGATGTACCCCATGGCTGCTTCCCCGTTCGCCATGCAGACGGCCTCATCCACCAACTTGTCGACGAACCGCTCCCTCTCCGCCTGTCCTCCTCCTCGAGCGGCGGGGTCCTCCTTGAACTCCAAGATGAGCGACTCCTGCGAGTCCGCCGTTGCCCCGTCATTGATCGCCTGAAGCGCATCACGCACGTTTGGGAGAAGATCATCCCAGGCAGATTCTGTAACCATGGTGCGATTGTACATTTCCCCAGGGAATTGTTTTCGGGGCCGTTTTTGGGATTTGAAAGATATAGAAAAGATATAGCGGGCTTGCGGGCAGGCATCTACATGAAGTTTCCCCAGGTCAGAGAATTGTTCCGATATCTTTCTATATCTTTCGGAATTGTTTCCTGCGCATTTATTCGCCCCAAAATGTCCCTACATTACAAATTAATAACGACAACTGGCTATATTGATAGCTGTTCATAACTCCCCTCTAAGATTTGGAGCTCCCGTGAAGAAGATCGCCGCAGCCACCCTGGCAGCAACCATGACCCTTTCCCTCGGCGCTGTTCAGGCCAACGCCGCAACCAACGAGATGCGCGGCACGGGCGACGACCGCGTCTGCGTTCTGACCCTCGATGGCCAGAAGAACAAGATCGAGGTCGCACCGGCCAAGGTTGACGAAAAGGTCAAGGACATCCTCCCGGACAATACGAACGGCCTGGTGCGCACCAGCGCTGACCTCGGCCAGGCTTTTGGCTCCTCCGACCAGGAGCTCATCAACGGCGCTAACAACCTCGAGGCTATCGACGCCTGCAAGAAGGGCGTGGACTACAAGACCGCCGATATGACCGCGGGCAAGAAGGCTGCCATCATCGGCTCCACCGTGCTCGCTGTGATCTTGGCAATCGCTGGTCTGGCATCGCCGTTCGTCGGCCCGATGATCCAGCAGTTCCTCCCGCGCTAATCTTTGCGACGACACCAAGCGGCCGTTCCTCACCGAACGGCCGCTTTTTCGCTGCCCGGCGCCGATAGTTGGTGCGCCCCCAGTTGTCCGCAATGCGGAGTCCGCAATGCCCGTGACACCTGCGGCACCTGCGGTGCCTGCGGTGCCCCGAACAGGGGTGACGAAATTCCCTTTCGGCGACCGTAATTGTCACCCGCCATACATGGGAATATCTTCATAAGTGGAACCTGTTTTTCCCCTGTCCAAGAATTGGAGTTTCCCTGTGAAGAAGATCGCCGCAGCCACCCTGGCAGCAACCATGGCCCTTTCCCTCGGCGCTGTTGACGCCAACGCTGCGTCCAACACGATGTCCAACCTCAACCACAATTGCCGCGTTGTCACCGCCATGGGCATCGATAACATCACTCCAGACACTGCCCAGGAGTACCTGAAGATGAATCCGGAGCTCGATGCAAAGGTTGTAGGCTCCGCAGACATGGCCGAGGCCTTCGGCTCCAGCGACTCCGCAACCATTGACGGCCGCGAGACCTTTAATGCATACAAGGCCTGCGCTAACCGGGAGAACTACCAGTCCCAACCGATGACCGACACCAAGAAGGCCCTGGTCATCACCGGCACCGTCATCTCCGCTCTGGTCCTGATCGGTGGCGTTCTCGCCCCGGTCGTCGGCCCGATGATCCAGCAATTCCTGCCGTTCTAATTTCGATATAGAACACCAAAGCCGCTCCGGCGAATACCGGAGCGGCGTTTTCGTTGGCCACGACCAATCGTTGGTACGGACCCAATTGTCCGCAATGCGGAGTCCGCAATGCCGCAACTAGCCTCGCGGGTATGCACCTTTTCACCATTGGATACAGCAAGAAGACCGCCGAAGAATTCTTTGACATTCTGCGTGACAACGACATCAAGCAGGTCGTCGATATCCGGCGCCACAACTCGAACCAGCTCGCGGGCTTTACTAAGCAGTCCGATCTGCCGTGGTTCCTCGACACCATCGCGGGCATCGGCTACACCCACGAACTCGCCCTCGCGCCCAGCGAGGACCTCATGCACGCCTACCGCAAGGAGGGCCTGCCGTTCGAGGAGTTCGCGAAGAAGTTGCGGGCAGAGTTCGACGAGCGCGCGATGCCGAAACTTGCCGACGCCTCCGTGCTCCTCTGCTCAGAACCCGACCCCGACGTCTGCCACCGTTCCGTGGCGGCGGACTACCTGGCCGAGCAGGACAGCGATGTCGAGGTCGTGCACCTTTAAGCGTCCGCTTGACGACGAACCCATGCCACCACCGGGTCCAACGCCGCAAAGGCCACCCAGTCGGTGTCTTTGCCGTACATATCCACGGTGTCCTGCTCGGAGGCGCTGAGGTTACCCTTGGCCTTCAGCGCGGTGACCAGCCCGCGCATCACCATCTTGTGCTTGAGCGACAGCCCTGAGTAGTTCATCCGGCCCGGCAGGTAGAAGCGGGTGACGGAGTCGGCACGTTTGCCGAGAAGACCTGCCGCCGGGTCGGTCTCGGGCGCTGCCGTAGACATGCACACGGTCACCAGCGCCACCGGCACGTCGGCCGGCAGCGACTTCACAAACTTCGCGCCGGCGTGCGACGGGCCGTGGATGGGGGAGAGGACCACCACCGGCCCGTCGATTGAAGGCGAGGTGGAGGGAATCGGCTGCGCGGTGTCGTCGAGAAGCGATGCGAGCTCCTCGGCGTACTCGCGGGTCGAGCCATAGACGGTGGAGTAATAGATCCGAACCATGACTCTTATTGTGTCACCTAACCGGCGAACATCTGCCAGATGGCGACGCCCATGATGATCACACCGAGAACGAACACGAAGATCGTTTCGGGTTTGTTGGCAAAGCGGTGGAAGGCCTTGGCGTTGCGGAAGAGCAGCATCGGCACGATGTACACCAGGAAGGTGATGAATACGCCGCCGACGACCGAGATCAGGTCCAGGATGGACGGGTTGACCACGGCTGCAGCAACGGTGGTGACGAACACGAAGACGTAGATGCCCCAGCGCATGGCTTGGGGACTGACGCGGTCGGCAAACTTCGGGGCGACGGCGCGCACGAGGTAGGTGGTGCCTTCCTCGGCACCCATGACGTGGCCGAAGTAGGACGACGCGATCGCACACAGGGCGACGATGGGGGAGAGCACCGCCAGGAACGGCGCGTGGGTTTCGTTGGCCAGGTAGGACAGGACCGGGATGTTTGCTTCGCGGGCGGCGTCCATGCCGTCGGCACCGAGTGCGAGGCTGCAGGACCAGACGAAGAACATGGTGAAGCCGACGAGCATGATCGCGGAGATGACTTCGATCTTGGAGACGAGCTTTTCGGTGGCCTTCTCGTCGCCATCGAAACGCTTCTGCGCGTCGAGGGCCGCCTGGGAGATCGCCGGCATGTGGCTAAAGGAGAACACGAAGACCGGCAGGATCAGCAGCAGCGCCTGCCAGGTTGGGGTGTCGGACTGGTAGGAGCGGAAGCTGGCCAGGTCCCACTGAGGGATGAGGTAGATGGACACGGCCGCGAGCGCGATGATCAGCGGGTAGACCAGGATGTTGGCAAACGCCAGGGTGGCTTTCTTGCCCATGGCGTAGGCGCCGGTGAGCACACCCACGCACAGCGCCGCCAGGACCCAACGCGGCAGCTGCGGCCCGCCCAATTGGTTGACCAGGAAGCTGTCCATCGTGTTGGTGATACTCACGCCGTAGATCAGCACGATGGGGTAGATGGAGAGCCAGTACATCAGGCCGGTCATCAGCCCGCGGGTGCGGCCGGACAGCGCGGTAACCACCTGCAGGACGTCGAGGCCCTTCACCGGGGAGGCCGACACGATGCGCGAGTAGGTGCGGTGCGACATGAACACCATCGGCAGCGCCAGCAGCGAGATGAAGATGAGGGGGAGGATGCCGAACGATCCGGCGTCGATAGGCAGGAACAGAATGCCCGCACCGACTGCGGTACCGAACAGGGTGATCGCCCAGGACAGGGTGCTGCCGTCGGGCGCGTCAGCGGCACGTTCGGCCTTGATTTGCCGCATGTCCGCATCTGTCAGATGGTCTAAGTTAAATTCACGCGCTGGTGTGGTCAATGTCGCCTTCCTCGTTAGGGGGTGTCATACGCCACACGGATCATAGACCACGCCTTTGCTTATCGACGAAAAACGCCCGCGGCCCCAAACCTCGGGGACGCGGGCGTACATGCCGTTTACCGCTTATGCACGGGGGAGGACTGCCAGCGGGGACACGTCGATGTGCGTGGCAAGGCCACGGTCCTCATCGCGGAACCACGCGCGAATCTGGTCGAACAGGTTCATCATGCGGGTTCACCTCCTTTCAAAGCGTGAAGGTTGTTCACCTTCCGTTCATCTTGAGGCAACCCTAGGCCGGGCCAAATAGTTTGTCAACACCAACGATTGGCCCGAGCGAATAATCCCTGTATACGCACTAAAAATTAATGTGACGCATGTGACTAGAGGAACGGATACGGGTCCCATCCGGTGAAGTACTCGATGCGCTCGCGGGCGATCAGCAGAATCGCCGCAACCACCGCCACCAGCACCATAGCTAGGAACACCCAGCCGATCACCCGGCGCGCACCCACGGGTGCCGTGCCGTCCTCCTCAGGCGACAGGAAGTGGATGCTCAACGAGAACAACGCCGGCAGGCCAGCGCCGAGCAGCAGGCCGGTGCCGAGCACCATCAACAGAGACTTCAGAATTTCAAGCATGACCTATACCTCTTTACTGGTGGTCCAGGCCGCGGGTCGTATCCACGATGTGGGCGGGTTCGCCGCGGTGGGGGGTGGTGGGTTCGTCGATAAGCGAATCGCTCTCCCAGTCATCGTTGACATTGTCGCGGTGCACCGGCTCGCGCTGCGCCACGATGAACATGTAACCGCCGCAGATCACAAGCACCACTGCCAACATGATGCCGCCCCACACGGGGTCGCCACCAAGATCCGAGACCCAGCGGGCTGCCCACCAGGTGACGAACGCGACGAACGCGGCGATCGGCAGGGTGGTGATCCACGCGATGGCCATGCGGCCGGCAACGCCCCAACGCACCTCGCCCTTCGGGCCCGTCAGGCCGGAGCCCATGATGGAACCGGTGGCGACGTGGGTCGTCGACAAGGCCATGCCCAAGTGCGACGACGTCAGAATGATCGCCGCCGACGACGTCTCCGCAGCCATACCCTGCGGCGGGTGAATCTCCACCAGACCCTTGCCCAGGGTGCGGATCACGCGGAAACCACCCGAGTAGGTGCCAATCGCGATCGCAAGCGCACAGGACGCCTGGATCCAAAACGGCATCGTGTGATCCGAATCAAACTGACCCGCGGCCACCATGGCCAGGAAGATCACACCCATCGTCTTCTGAGCATCCGACGTACCGTGCGCCAACGCCACCAGCGACGCCGTGCCAATCTGGCCCCAACGGAAGTAATTGTCGCGGTGCTCCTTCTCCGCATTCGACGTCAGGCGGTACACCAGCCACGTACCAATCATTGCGACGAGACCAGCCACGAACGGCGCGAACAACGCCGGCAGGATGATCTTGTGCAGCACGCCGCCCCACACAACGCCCTGCCAGCCAATCGCCGCGATCGCCGCACCGATCAGGCCGCCGAACAGCGCGTGTGACGACGACGACGGGATGCCGTACAGCCACGTAAACAAGTTCCACAGAATGGCGCCCGTCAGGCCCGCGAACACGACCAGCAGGAGCCGCTCCGACTCAACCGTGTCGCTGAGATCAAACACGTCTAGCTTCACAATGCCGTTAGCCACGGTCTTTGCCACCGCCACCGACAAGAACGCGCCGATGAGGTTCAAAATGCCAGCCAACGCCACAGCCGTCTTCGGCTTCAACGCGCCAGTAGCAATCGACGTCGCCATCGCATTCGCGGTGTCATGGAAGCCGTTCGTGAAATCAAAAAACAGCGCCACAACAATAATTAGGACGAGGAGGATAGTGATGCTCACATCCTGGCATTATGCGCCCTAATTAGCACTTAAGAAACTCACGGTCGCGCCATTAACCTCCTGTTCACCAAGCCCTTTGGTGCTACTTTGCTTTACCTGGGGGTTTCCGGCCTACGGCACCTAGCGTTCACCTTCTGGGGGGTAGTTAGCCGGCCACAATGTTCCACACAGTGACACCCATGATCACCAACCCCACCACGAGCACAAAGATCGTGTCCGGGCGACGCGCGTAGTGCTTAAACGCCACCGCCTTATGGAACAGCAACACCGGCATGATGTAGACCAAGAACGCAACGAAAATGCCGCCGACCACCGAAATCATGTCCAGAATCGACGGGTTCGCCACCGCCACCAACACCGCAGTGACAAAGACGAAGATGTTAACGGACCAGCGCAGGGTGGTCGTCGACACGCGAGACGCAAAGCCCGGCGCGACCACGCGCACGAGATAGCCGGTGCCCTCCTCCGTACCCAGGAGGTGACCGAAGTACGACGTGACAATCGCAGCGATGGCAATGATCGGGCTCATCCACGCCATGAACGGCGTATCCGTCTCATTGGCCAAATACGACAACACCGGCACGTTCTGCTCGCGCGCCGCATCCATACCCTCCGCGCCGAGGGCCAACGCGCACGACCACACGAAAAACATGGTGAACGCCACCAGCATCAGCGCGGTGACCAACTCCACCTTGGACACCTCACGCTCGACAGCCTCAACGTCGCCGTCCTTCTTCTTCTGCACATCCAACGCGAACTGGCTCAACGCCGCCATGTGGCTGAACGAAAACACCAGCACCGGCAGAATCAGCAGCAGACCCTGCCACACCGGAACATCCGACTCGTAACTCCGGAAGCTGGCAAAATCCCACCGCGGAATCAGATACAACGACACCGCCGCAAGCGCAATGATCAGCGGATACACCAGTGCATTCGCGATCCACAGCGTGATTTTCTTGCCCAACGCGTAGGCACCCGTCATGATGCCGACCGACACCGTGGCCAGCACCCACCGGTCCACCTGCACGCCGCCCAACTGGTTGACGATGAAACTGTCCAGCGTGTTCGTAATCGAAATGCCGTAAATCAACACCGTGGGATAAATCCCCAGCCAATACAGCACCGCCGAGGCGAACCCCCGCTTGCGGCCCGTCAGCGCCGTAATCACCTGCAGCACATCCAGGCCCTTCACCGGCGACGCCGCCACAATGCGCGCATACGTCCGATGCGAGAAAAACACCATCGGAGCAATAAGCAGCGTAGCGACGACCAACGGCCAGAACCCGAAACTCCCCGCATTAATCGGCAGAAACAGGATGCCCGCACCCACGCCGGTACCGAAGAGCGTGATCACCCAACGCATAAACGAACCGTCTGGTTCGTCGCCCTCACGCTGCTCCTTGATCTGGTCGATATCCGCGTCGGTGAGGTTCTCCGCGTCGAACTCGTCACGCGCGAGTTCCAGGTGTTCATCGCTGTACTGCTCCGGCAGCTCCGGTTTTGTCATAAAGAATTACGGTACAGGCGTTGTCTGCGTCCGGCACGCTGCGTGTTTTTGTGCGGTGGGGTTGTCGGTGGTTCGTGCGGAACGCCAAGGTGAGTCGGGGGCGTTACGTTCATATGCAGGTCTCGATATGCGTAAGTGCCGGTCAGAGCGTTTTCCGAAATTTCGGCCGATTTTCCCAGAAACGCCGTGACCAGGGGTTACGCATATCGAGACCTGCATATGAAGCCTGGAGGGGCAGCGTGAGAGCCGAAACGGAAACTGGTAACGACGCAACCGCGGCCAGCGCTAGATTCGGCGGCCGGCGTGGTCGGCGAACTCGTCGAGAAGTTCGAGCACGTCGGGGGAGCGCCACCCGCGTTGGCGCTTATCTAACTGCGCGGACACGGCGATCCCGTCGACTTCCAGGCGCTCGAGTGCGTTGCGGGCGGTCTCCGCTGACACGCTGAACTCTGCGGACACGGTGGCGGTTGTCAGTACGGGGCGCTGCACGAGGAGGTCGAGGACTCGCCATGCGAGGGCATCGGCACGTGCGGTGAGCAGGCCGTTCCACTCGTTGCGGATCTGCGTGAGCTCTTCTGCCAACCGCGCTCCGCGCCGTGCGGCTTCGATCGATGCCCGGGCGAACAGTTGGACGATGCTATCGACATCACCAGCGCGGTACGCGTCCAGTGCTGCGAAATATCGTGTGGTGTCGGTGAGGAGGCTAGCGGAGATGGGCAGTGCGGTGGTCGTCGCTAAGCAACGGCTCCGCATTAACACGTGGACGAGCGCTCGCCCTGTGCGGCCGTTGCCGTCGGCGAACGGGTGGATCGTTTCAAACTGCGCGTGCGCAATCGCCGCCTGCGCCAGCGCCGGCATGTCGTCGCGCTGCATGAACGCGCCGAGGTCCTTCATCAACGCCTCGAGGTGGCGGTGGTGCGGCGGAACAAACAGAGCACCGGCGGGGGAGTGGTCGCTACCGCCGATCCAAACCTGCTGGTCACGCAGCCGCCCTGCGATGTTCGGCGAAGACTGCCCCAACAGAATCCGGTGCATCTCCACGATCCCCTGGACGTCCGCCCGCGCGTTCTCCACCGCCGCCGCCATCTGCCGTGTGTTGGCCACGATGAGGTTCGCGTTGGCGCTGCCTCGTCCAGTCACCTCGGCCTCCAGCACTTTCCTTGCCGACGACGTCAGCTTCTCAATCCGACTCGACGCCACCGACTCGCTCCGCAACAACAACGGCGTAAACGGTACGACCCGGTGTGCCTCGGTGGCGTCGAAACGAACCGTCTCAATCGTTGCTGCGTCCAGGACCGTCTGCGTCTCCTGCGACAGTGCAACGCGTTCGTTGGCAATGCGTGGCACCACGGCCGCTGCGTATTGACGCGGCGCATTCCGAATCGCCCGCCGCGAGTACGCAGCAGGCGACGGTGTCCACGGCAGCGTCTCACTACCAACCTTGGGCCAAGTCATGATTTTGAAACTACCACCAAACTTTTGGCCTTAAGTTTGGCAGTTTGCGCGGATCGCCAAGGTTTCGGTGGCCTCGCCGGACCGCCCGTTTCGGTGGCCTCGCCGAACCGCCCGTTTCCGTTCATATGCAGGGCTCGATATGCGTAAGTGCCGGTCAGAGCGTTTTCCGAAATTTCGGCCGATTTTCCCAGAAACGCCGTGACCAGGGGTTACGCATATCGAGACCTGCACATGAAGCCTGGAAAGGCAGCACGGGAGCCGGTACGCTCGGCCCCATGACTCAGTCAACCCGCAGCGCATCGCTTCACGACGACACCACCACCGACCGCCTCACCCAATCCGCCATCGCCGGCGCCCTGATCGCGGTACCCGACTACGTCCGTTCCACCCCAGGACGCATCTTCGCGTGGACGGCGATCCTCGGCGCGTACGCGACGGCGGTGGCGAAGTTCGACACCGTCTACGAAGACACCGACCACGACGTCACCGCCAAGGTGGAGGAGAAGCCCGACACCACGAACCCGAAGGTCACGTGGGGGTTGTTCGCCGGGGGGATCGCGCTGAATGCGCTGGGCCTGCGCCTGCACGTTGTCGTCCAGACGAAACTCGCCCGCGCACTGGAGCGCCGCGGGGTGAAGAAGCCGCACACGTTGCTCGGCGCCGCGTTTGCAGCGGTGATGTTCGCGGTGCTCGAGGCCGCCGCACGGGTCAGCCTGCGCTAGCGCTGCCTATCGACGAACGCTCGCCCCACCAATAGCTCCCTCACCGGCTCCTTCTCACCGAAGACGTAGAACCGGGCGAGGAAATCGTTGAAGTGCTCGGCGACTGACGGGTCCTTCTCATCGAAGGGGACCGTAAGGAGCAGGCTCGACCCCTCGCCGATGAGGTAACTGTTCGCGGCGAAGATAGCGGTGCGCTTGTTGCCGTCTTCGAACGGTTGCGCGCGGGCAATCTCGAGAAACAGGTCGACCGCTGCGTCTTTGCTGGTGTCGCTATTGAGCGTCTCGGTGATCAGGACGTCCAACGCCTGCTCCGACACCGCCGGCGGCTCGTGGCGACCGTAGCGGGTGCGCACGCCGATGCCCTGGTCGTCGGTACGCAAACTGCCCGGGTTGAGCGCGGCGCTTCGCGTCAGTGTGGCGTTGATGCGCCGCAGGTAGGCGGCACTGATCGGGGTACCGGTGTTGCTGAGGATGAACTCGCCGGCTGCCTTGAGATCCTCGAGCAGGGCGAGGTCACCGCGGCCGCGCACGCCGGTGGTGTCACCGGTTTCGAGGAAACGACCCGTGGCGGGCCTGCTAGTGGAGAGGTTGTCGAAGACGACACCCGCGGTGAAGATGACCTCGAGAAGTTGGCCGACGTTCATGGGGCCTCCCGGTTCCGGCGGTTGGGGTTGATGGGATCGAGTGTAGGGGGCGGTTAGTTACTGAGCGCGCCGCAAGTCCGACACTTCGCGGTGGCGGGCTCGCTCTCGAATGTTCGCAAGCCGCTCCTGCGCAACAGAGTCATGGGACTGCCTCCAACGCAGGTACGTGTCCTGCAGGTTCAGCCACAGCTCTGCCGAAGTTCCCAGCGCCGCCCCGACGAGGGCTGCTGATTCTCTCGTGAGCTCGTGTTGCCCTGAAATCAACGCTTCCACAAACGTCGTTGGCTGGGCCAGGATTTCTGCAAAGTCTTCTTTGCTCCAGCCACGCGCTTCCAATTCTTCGGCCAGGTAGTCTCCGACCGGAAAGGCTTCGGCCAGTGGTTGAGTAGTCATCGTTCACCTCCCATTAGTGGTAGTCGACCATCTCGATCACAACTACGATGCGTCTATCTTCATCTGTCTCAAACCGAATGACAAGGCGAAATTGCCTGTTTAATCGAATCGATGAGGTACCGACTCGATCGCCTCGAAGTTGCTCGAGTCTTAAGGACTTCAGCGCTCGCAAATCTCTTTCGTCACTGACATTTGCAAGTACCTGAATCTTGCGACGAAAGGCTCGCACCAGCTCGGGAGACCAACGCTTTGGCTGGAACGTTGAATCTTCGGCAAGGCGTTTAAGGATCTTGTCTTCGAAACGAATTCTCACGCAGGCCATGACTCCGTCTGGTGAAAACACCGGCCGTTTGAGAACTTGCCTAAATTACGCGTTGGCCCGCTTGCCCACCCTTTTCTCCCCATGAGAAGAAGTGTAGAGAGCGATCTACGGTCTGCATAGCCTCTGCCTGCTCATTTGAGTGAACACTTCCCCGCGGAAAACCGCACCAAACGAATAAAGTGCTAAACAAGCAGCGCTTGGGGGTTCACACGCAAGACGCGCCGATGCTGGCGACCTCGCCCGACTAGAGGAACCGGCCTTCGCGAGCTGGCTGGTGGACAGGTCGTCGAAGACGACACCCGCGGTGAAGATGACGTCGCGGAGCAGCGTGACGTTCATGGGCACCTTCCGGGACAGCGACGAAGACAGACAGCACCGAGTGTAGGAGGCGGATGCGGGGGTCAGTTACTCCTCGTCTGGCAGTGGCTCACCGTATCCGGTGAGAAGGCAGAGTTTCGAAAGGTTGTTGTAGATCTCGATACGTTCCGCCTTGAACTTCCAGCACAACGTGCCGAATAGGTCGCCAGGGTTCACGCCTTCTTTGCTTTTGGCCACGAACAGGTGGGCAAGACGGTTGGCGAACTCTTGGTCGTGCCCCTCCACGGTTGCTCCGCCGCCCGCTGTTCTGCGGTCGGTATAGATAACGTTCCACCCGCCGTTGGGCGACTCGATAACCGCAACCTCACCACGACCCGAGACAAGACCATATGGAAGATAACCAGCCATTGCTTCTCCTCGTGACGCTGACCTGTAATCGTCTCGGCCCGCGTCGCTTCGGCTAGTACAACTTGTTGGTGCCGCCATCGACCATGAGGGTTTGGCCGGTGATGTAGCGGGCGTCCTCGCTGAGCAAGAATGCAACGACCGGGGCGACGTCTGTATCTGGGTCTCCGAAGCGGCCGAGCGGGATGCGCTGCAGGGACTGCTGGTAGAGCTCCGGGAAAGCCTCGGACCACTTCTGCACGCCCTCGGTTAGCGCCATCGGGCCGACGACGTTGACGCGAATGTCGTCGTTCGCCCACTCGTTGGCTACCACGCGTGACAGGCCGCGGATCGCTTCCTTAGCTGCTGCGTACGCCGCCTGGGTGGGCTGGCCGACAATGCCGGCGCCGGAGGCAAAGTTCACGATCGCGCCACCGTTGTCTTTAAGGTGCGGGTAGGCAGCAAGCATGAAGTTCTTGGTGGCCTCGAAGCCGGTGCCGAAGGACAGGTCCCAGTCCTCCTGTTCCAGATCGCTGAATGGCTTTTGTCGCGACGCGTGAGCGTTGTTGACCACGCCGGTGAGCTTTCCGAACTTCTCCACCGCAAGTTTTACGGCCTTCTTTGCGGTCTCCGGTTTGCTTACATCGCCGTTGAGGAAGACAACATTGTCGCCGAGGTCGTTCTCGAGGGCGGCGCCGGCGTCGTCGTTAATGTCTACGGCCACAACCGTCGCTCCACGTGCGACGAGAGTGCGCGAGATTGCCCCGCCGATGCCCGCCGCGCCGCCGGTGACCACGGCGACCTGATCCTGCAACTGCGTGTTCATATCTTGAGTGCTCATGAACCCGAGTGTAGGGGCGGATTGGCGAGGTTACCCGTGCCTCCACGCAAGAAATGTGTCTTGCAGATTGAGCCACAGCTCTGCCGAGGTACCACGTGCTGCTCCGACCAGCTCAGCGGATTCCCGCGTAAGCTCCCGCTCGCCCGAGATGATCTCTTTAACAAAGCGCGTCGGCCGTCCCATGATCGCGGCGAAATCTGCTTCGCTCCAACCACGTTCTTCTAATTCCTCCGCGAGGAAATCTCCCACTGGGAACGCTTCTGCCAAAGGTTGAGTAACCATTGTTCACCTCCGTCAGTGGACCATCGGAGGACCGTCAGTGGACCTCCAGTGGCCACTGACGATACCGCCGCTACGCGGGCCGCATCCCCCAACTGCTGAACCGGTGCCGGTCTACCGCCTCCTCCACGGCATACACCATGTCCCGAAGGGCACCGTACCCCGCGAGCTTCGCCTCCAGGTCCACGATCAATTGCAGGCCATCGACCCACATCTCCATAACCACGCGCGGTTCCGCCGTCCCCGGCGCGAACAGCGGCAGCGGGAAGTACGCTGAGCCGGAGTCTTTACCGATTTCACTGCCATCCACCTCGCTGCATTTGTAGTTCAGGCCCATCTCTGCCAGGCCGTCACCAGCCAATTCAGCGCTAGGTTCTGGGAACTCAACCTCTCGGATTTCCACCCGCATCGCGCGATCCGCCTCGTCCGCATAGGAGAGAGGTTGCGGCAACACGCGTGAGATGGTGTCGCAAATCGGCCCCATCATGTCCAGACGTCCGGCGTCGTCGCATTCCCGCGCGGAGATCGCGAGCCCGTATACGCCAGCAAACCGCAGTTCGTGCGCGAGTGCCTCCCCGCTGATCTCCACCATCAACCTGGCCGCCGAACCCGCTGATTCGACGGTTGTCGCCTGCCGCATCAGCAGCAGCAGCGGCAAGCCAGCCATCAAAACGATGCCTGCGAGGTGCTCAGCCACCTCACCTGCTTCCGGCTGCTTCATACTGACCGTCCGACGCTTTCTGGCCGCCCGATTCAGTCCGGCAACAACCGCGTGCCCAAGCTCCCGCCCGGAACCGTCAATCTCACCGAATCGGTTCGCAACAATTATCCGGCCCCCAACGTGCGTTCCCGCCGCTTTGGCCCCAATTTTCCAAGTTTTCATCCCCATGCCCGGCAGCCTACGTCGCACCCCGCGCGAGCACAGCCCCTCACGTGCTCATTTCAGTGGACATCCGCCTACCGACGCACCAAAGGTTTTCTCACTACAAACAGTTGGTGAACACCCAATTGTCCGCAATGCGGAGTTGTTAGAGCCAGTCTGCGCCCTTGTCATCGAGATCGACCATGGCGGCCCACCACAGTCATATGCAGGTAGCTCATCCTCAGCATTTGACCCCGCCGATTCCTCAGACCGCCTCAGTGTCTGACGGAGGTCGTTCTTTTCAGCCGCTAACTTGGCTGCCTCGAGAATGTCCGAGAAGAGATTGATGGAGGTGCTCATGCCGAAGATACCATTAAGCGTCAACGCTTCAGGCAATAGCTCCATGCCCGGCAGTTTCAAAACTTGGCGGCCTCAAACAGTTGGTGCGTACCTACTTGTCCGCAATGTGGAGTCCGCAAGGGGCGACGCTCAAAATCGCCCCAGCTCGTCAGCTCTATGCACGACGGGTTCAAGGTCGTACCCGAGCACGGCAAGAACGTCGATCACCTTGCCGATCTCCGCCGTCGGCTTACCGTGCTCCAGCTCCCGAAGGAACCGGTCCGACACGTCGGCAAGCTCGGCGACCTCCAGTTGGGTCAGCCTCCGCTCCTTACGCTGGGCGCGCACAAAGCTGCCGAGTGCCTCTATGTCCACGTGTCACGTCTCCTCGCTGACCGTATGCTGTTACGGAACGTTCGCACCGAATCTGTTCCTATAGGCCGTGAGGTTAGCGCAAAACAGCGCATTTCGGTGTGTTCGCTCCGACTTGGAGGCAAGCGCCCTCAATTTCAGATCGGCACGTTCGTTTCGCCGAGGGCAAGCTCGCAGGGTGGCCTCGGCCGCATACACGCAGCGATCTGCCTATCTACGCACCGGCTTAGCCCAGCGGCGCGTAGCCAAAGTCACCGCGCTGCACCTGACTGCGGGCATTCGGGTCGAAGGTTGCGCACAGGGCTGCCGCCACGTAGCGCACACCGCCTGCCGGCGAAGAGGAGCCGACGCGCTCGGCGCAGTTCTCCAGGGCTGGCAGGCCGATACTCTCCCCGGGCGAAGTCATGGAGAAGAAAGACGCGGCCATCATGGTGTTGCCATCGGCGCGCACGTATTCCGAAGAGCCCTTAATAGCTTGCCAAGCAATCGCCCCGACGGGATCGGTGCGGAACTGGTCCCGCTCAGTAGGGGTCAGCTCGGCGTTAGCAGCAGGCACGGACAGTGTTGTGATGAGTAGTGCTGCTGTTGCAGCAAGGAGAGGAAGCTTTTTCATAGGAACACTCTATCTCCCGCGCCACAGTTCTTCTTGGCATTGCCGACCCCGGCTTAACTGATGGCGCTGCGCAACTGTCGAATCTCGGCAGGCCCCACACGGCGCAATGCGGAGTCCGCACGGGATGACGCATCGACGACCTCTACCACCTCAAGCTGAGTCAGGATTACGCTCAACCCAAGCGGAGCTGGACGAGTTCATCGAGAACACCAACCTCATCATCAGCGCTCTAGGCGTTTCCGCTTTCCAGCCGAAGGCAACTTCGTCGAAGTCTCGCACCTCGACCAACACGGCTTCAGCTTCGGCGCGCCCGAGCGACGACGAAGAACCGATCTTCGAGCTCACCGTTCTCAGCCAAGGTGTTCAAGGCTTGGGCCAGCGCACCACTTCCGGTTTCCTCGTCCTCGAGGGATCCACGTTGCGGCCGGAGCTGCGTCCCAGCGCCCCGCGAGGGGTCCACGCTACCCGGGAGCGCTACGCGGACCAGATCCAGGACAACACGCTGACCTCAGACTTGGAGTTCACCAGCCCGTCCGCCGCAGCGGCGTTCCTGGTGGGCGGTGCAGCAAACGGCAGAACGATGTGGCACCTGCAGGATGAACCGTCCACCACGCTCGCAGCCTGGGAAGACCGCGAGGGGGACGAAGCCGACCAGCAGGCAGTGCTGCCCGAGCCGCCCGAAACCCCCTAACCCTCCGGAAGCAGCTCCGACCGGTCGCCGACGGTTGTGATCACGAGTTCGTCGCGGGCTCGAGAAGCAGCGACATACAAAAGCGAGCGTTCACGCTGCAACGCAGCGCGGGCATCGGCTTCAGAGAGGTGCTTGAGGCGGTAGCGCACCGGCATGATGTCTTTGCCTACGCCCATGAGGATGACGTGGGTGAATTCCAGGCCTTTGGCGCCGTGCATGGTCATTACGCTGACCTGCTCGTGGGAGGCGAGTTCAGCGTTTTTGGTTTGCACGGCGTCGATGCCGTGAGCGGCGAGTCCGGCTACCACTCGGGAGAGTTGGCCGCGGGTGCGGCACATAACGCCAATGCGGACTTCGGATGCGTTGTCGACATCCAGCCAGCGGTTGATGCACTCGGCGGCTGCGGCGAACTCCTGTTCCTCCGAGGTGCAGGACAGGATCTCGGGGGCGGGGCCGGTGCGCGCAGAGCGGTAGTGCTCGACGTGGTCCTCGGCGCCTTCGGCGTCGATAAACGCGGTGTCCCCACCCAGCAGGATGCGCAGGGCGTAGTCGAGGTTCTGCTTGGTGGTGCGGTAGTTCAGCGTCAGCCGGGCCGAGGCCCGTCCGCGGGTGGAGATGCCGAAGTGGGACAAGGTCAGCGGGTTGCCGTAGATGCGCTGGTGGGAGTCTTCGGCGATGAAGATATCGTTCGGTCCCGGCGCGACGCAGGCGCGGAGGAAGTGCCAGTGGCCGGCGTTGAAGTCCTGGGCTTCGTCGACAATGACGTGCTCGAACATGGCCCCGCCACCGCGCTCGCGGCGAACGTTCAAGATCTCGGCGCCGACGGCGGACATGGTGGGCCAGAAGAGTTGACCGTCGATGGCTTGGGTGTGCATGACGGATTCGAGCACCGCCCAGACCTGTTTGCGCTGCTTGCGGTTCAGTGGGGTGCCACGGCCGGTGCGGGCGACTTTCAGATACTCAGCCTGGGTCGTGATCCTGTTCGCCAGGACGACGGTTTCGTATTCGGCTTGGAGGAAGGTGTCGTTAGCTATCTCGCGTGGCATGGCCTCGTCGGTGCTTTCGATCGCGGCGTCCCACACGTTGCGGGCGGCGAGGTCGGTGTAGGGGCGGACGTGTGAGACGGAATCCCCAAGCACGCGCCGGGTTGCTTCCGAGACTTCCTCCGGAGTTCCCAGGGATACGGCTTTGCGGACGACGGCGTCGATGTTGTCTACCCAGACGCCGGGCTCGCCTGGCTCACCAGCTTCGGGGTACGACGCGTTGAGCGCGTTGAGCTGGGACTTCAACCCGTGGGCGAGGCCTTTGGTGAAGGTGGTCAGCAGGATGGCCGGCGGGGTGTCGCCGGGAGTCTGGTTGGCCACTTTGCGGCGTGCGAGATTGTTCGTGCGGTGCACAGCGACGACGGTCTTGCCGGTGCCGGCGCCACCAAAGACGCGGGACGAGCCATTGCGTGCGCCTTCAGCCATACGGCGCTGCTCCGGGTGGATGTACACGCGCCACTGGTTGAAGGAGCCGGACTCGATGACGGCGCGCAGGGATTCGGTCTCCACGTCGTCGACGTAGGCGAATTCCAGCCCGGCGGCTGCCTTGCGCAGGCCGGCGAGCAGACGCGTGTCTTCCGGTGCGGCGGCGTCTTCGGAGGAGACTTTCTCCAGGTCAAGCGCTTCGCGGGTTTGATCGATGTCGTAGCCAGCAACCAGGGCGAGCATGGCTTCGTGCTCCCACTTGGGGCGATCTGCAAGCAGCGCGTCCAACTCGGCCTCGGTGTCCAATTCCTGCGCGCGCGTGGTCAGCGCTGGGTCGATGCCCAGTTCGTCCCAGAGTTGCTGCGGGGTGTAGCCAGAAAGCGCTTCGCGCGGAACAGCGGTGTGCGTATCGACGACCTCCGCAACCACACCGGAGCCCTCCTCAACAGCCTGCTTCTCCGCCAACTCCTGGGCAGCCTGCGCGGCGGCCTCGGCTTTGGCTTGGGATTCGGAAACGGCCTGCTCGGGGGTTTCTTTGATCAGGGTGGTGATGCCGTTGATGGGGTTGACTTCGAGGCGCAGTGTGGCGGGGTCGAGGCGTTCGGCTTTGAGGTTGCCTTCGTCGTGGGAGTCGACGTCCACAAGCACGAAGTGGTGCGTTTCTTCGTCCTTGATCTCGAACAAAACAGCGCGGAACTGGTCGTTGATGCGGCCGGTGCGGACGCGCTTGTCCACGGCGTTGGACAGCGTCTTGATCTTCAGCGACGGGCTGGTTGGGTCCACCGAGAGCTTCTGCAGGAAGTTCATCGTCGGTTTCATCAGGGAGCCGTCGAGTTTGAGGCCGCTGTAGAGGCTGAACGTCACCATGGTTGTCACTCCTTGCCCAGCAGTGCGGCCGGGATTGTTTGCGGGTTCAGACTACCGGGGTAGAGCAGGGTCCAGCCCTCGTTGCGCAGTTTGGCTTCGGTGTCGGCGTCGGCACCCTCCTCATCCAACATGAGCGCGATCTGGTGTTCGACCCAGGTCACTGCGGTGGGCAGGCCGTGGAGTTCCTCGCCGATTTCCTCGGTCTCGGCCGCACCTGCCTCCGCGAGCGTGCGCAAGGCCGTGGCGACCTCCGGCTCGTCTTCGAACTCCTCGATCGCCTCCGCCCACAGCTCGGACACTGCTGCTTCAACGGCACTCGGGGCTTCTTGCTTATCGACGACCCCATCTCCCGCACCTGTCGCCACCTCCACATGGTTGTTTGCCAACCACATGATGTTGGCAAAGCGCAGGAACGTCACCCACGTGTCTTCGGTGATTGAGCCGGGGTGTTCGGCATCCACCATGAGGCGCGCAGGCACCACGGTCCCGCTTGTGCGGTGCACGTCGAAGAACAGCTCGTTGCGGTATGTGAACCGGATGCCACGTGCGGTGCGAGCACCAGGCGACACCTGGGACAAGTACCACATCATTGCCGTATCCATGGCGGCGTAGGACTTGCGGAAGGGGTCCGTTAGGTAGCCGAGCAGTTGCGTGACCGGCGAGGACTGCAAGAAGGTAAGGGCCGGGTCATCCAGAGCCCTGCAGTACGTACCAACCGCCGCGCGCCCCTTCTCGGTCACCCACGACGGACGCGTGGCCGTTTGGTTCACTTCTGCCTCGCGCCAGTCGAGGTCGGGGTTGGTGATGGACCAGGGGAGGTAGTCGTCGATAAGCAATGCGTTGCGCAGGGCGATGTCGCCGGGGAAGCGGTAGTGCTGCTCGCTGAAGTGAAATGCCTTGCCGTCGGTGTACACCGCGACGGGGCGCACGCTGGCGTTGGTGCGGTGGCGGAAGACGAAGTCGGGGCGGGTGCGGCCGAGGTCTACCTGTTCGTGCATCGTCCAATCTTGGCCGCCAAGTTTGATGTTCCACTTCACCCCGCCGGCACTGGGCAGATCCTCGACGGTGCCCTGGGCAGCGACGATGGCCTCGCGGATGACTTCGCGGAAGCGCACCTCCAGGTTGGAGGCCGGATCCAGCACCGGTGCCTCGGTTTGGGGTTCCCACTGCACCGCGAGGGGATCCTCGTCGGGGGAGGGGTGGTCCTGGTTGGTCAGGATGGAGCGCAGCGCACGCTCGGCGGCGGCGCGCGAGGTCACGTCCAGCTGCTGTGAGTTGGCGTAGGGGAGGAGGCAGTCGGGGCAGGCGAGGCGGTCGTCGTCAAGGCAAGAGCATGCTTTGACTTGCTTGAAGGCTTGCTCGAGGAGTTGGCGCACTGCCTCGGGGGAGGCGAACTGCGACAGGTATCCGGTGCCACCTGGGACGTTGTCGTGCATGAGCAACGCCTCGACGGTGTTGCCGCGCGCGTCCGGCACGCGCACCGTGGCCACGCTGAGGTGCTGCGGATCCCCACCGAGGACTTCCTTGAAGCCGAGTTTGATCGCGGCGGTCAGGCTCGGAATGGTGGCGTTATCCCCGGCGGTCAGCGCGACCGGCACGTGCAGCAGCACACCCTGGGTCTGCAAGGTGCGGGACAGGGCGACGGTGACCACGTCCTCTTCGCGCTTGTTGCGCTGCGGGCACCACGGGCGGTGGTCCCACTTGGAGTTCGCACCCTTTTCGGAATCCAGGTGGCCGCAGTAGTTACACACGGTGAACAGGGGCGAGTCGTATTCCTTCGCCGCAATCATGCGCTTCGCCGCCGGACCCCGGCCAAGGTTGAACCACCGCAGGTCCACGTACCGCAGGTACTGGGCGCCGAAACCTTGGGAGAGGAACCACGCCGGACCCTCGCCGCCCTCGGGCACGGCGAAACTCAGAGTGGTTTGGAAGCGCAGGTTGATGCGTTCTTCGCGGGAGGCATCGATAACCGCACGCGCCCGATCCACCTCAGCGCTCACGCGGCGCATGCGGACGGTGTCCAGCACCTGGCCCTTGTCCGCAAACGTCGGCTCCGCACACACCGGACACGCGCCGGGCGTGTGGCCTGCCTGGACGAGTTCGCCGTAGGAACACTGCGGGCACAGGCGCCACTGTTCGATGTCAGCGCCGTTGTGCCCCAACTCCACCGCGTCCACGCGCGCGGCGATGCCCCTGGCGTAGAACGTGTTGCCCGGCGCGAGTTCTGTCAGCGCGGAGGAGACACCGCGAGACAGTTCGAACGTTTCCGGGTCGATCTGCATGGTGGTGGGGTTGAGTTGGCTGACCACGACGGAAAGTTCCACCGTGTCGTCGAGCAGCGTGAAGTTGGGCAGTAGGCCGTAGCGCTCCATGGCGCCGATCCAATGGTCGCCGTCCACGATGTAGCGCAGGTCCTGCTTCACGCGGTTGAGTGCAGCGTTGGTGCTGCGCTTCTCGCGCTCCAGGTCCGGGTCGGCGTTTTCAGTACCGGCGTTCGGGTCCACCTTGGCAGCGAGTTCTTTACGACGATCCTCTAACCGCTGCCGGCGCTGCTCCAGCGTGTGACGTTCTTGCTGCCACAGGTTCTGGGTGCGCTGCAGTTCGCCTGCCTGCGAGTCGTGGCCTTGGCCGACAGCCCAGGTGCGCACGCCGTCGATGGTGAGCTCGTCCACGTGGGAGGCGGACACGGTGGCCAGGAAGGCGTTGACGCGGTCGGCCACGCCGTCCACGATATCGTCGGTAAGCGCCTCCACCAGGGAGATCTTCCGGTTGGAGAACACGTCGATGGCTTTGCTGATTTGCAGTCCGTGGGCGGAGAAGTTCAGCGTGTCCACCAGGTAGGCGGTGGTTTGACGGCGCAGGATCTCCGTTGCGGATAGGAACGCCGCGGGTGGCGCGACGGTGCCGGCGATGACGGACAGCGGCTGGTTCAACTTCGGCAGAATCGCGCCGCGGCCCTGCACGAACGCCAGCACGAGCGAGTTGCCGGTCAGACGCCCGGCGCGGCCCACGCGCTGCACGTAAGAGGCGACGGTGGTGGGCAGGGAGGCGAGCATGACGGTGGAGAGATCACCGATATCGATACCCATCTCCAGCGTTGGCGTTGCGACGAGCACGTTCGGGGCATTCGGCGCATCCGATGCGCCATCGCCGCCACGGAAGGCGCGCTCAAGGGCCAAGCGTTCATCCTTGGGCACCAGGCCGGTGTGTTCACGTGCGACGATGGTGCGTGGGTTCGTGGAGGTGTAGAGCTCCGAGTAGTAGTCGCCCTCCACCTTGTCGGTGCGCAGCTCACCAGGGCAGCCCGGAGTTGGGCACGGCAGGCCGGCAAGCAGTTCGCGGTTGCGCTCGTCCACGCCGAGTTGTGCGTGGCAGGTGCCACACAACAGCATGCGGGGGTTGTCCTCGCGGCGCAGGATGACGCGCTCGGGTGGGATGGCGTAGATGGTGCCGCCGGTTTCGGTACTCACGGCGGTAAGCACCTCCGCTGCGGCCAGGGCGCGGAACGCCCCGGTGAGCGCGGTAGCGGCGTCGTGGGTGGAGATGCCCAACACCTTCCCGGTCCAGCGCGCGTAACGGCCACGGGCGCTGCCGAGTGGGGTCAGGCCGCGGTCGACGTCGTTAAGCGTCGGCCCGGAACGCGGGAACTCGGGCGCACCACCCTTGGGGAAGCTGGGCACGCCGTCGGCTTTGGCGTAGCGGTTGTGCAAACGCCAGGAGTTGGCGTCGTCCGCCAGGTAACTCTTCAGCAGCGGCGAGTTGATGCCACCGCGCTCACGGACCTGCTCCAGCAGCCCCCGCATCCAACGAAGGCGCAGGTCCTCGGTGAGTTCGACGGTATCGAAGAGGGTGTCGTCGAGAGCTTTGAGCGCCTCATCGGCGGTCTCCAGCAGCACTGCGTCCTCGGCCTCCACCGCGGGTGCGAGCGTGCCCGTGGACACCAGCGAGCGTGGCAGGTGGGCGCGCTGGCCGAACTCTAGGGCGACATCCAGATGCAGACGGTTCAACACCGCCGTGGTGGCCGCCCGGCGCGCGCTGCCGTCGGCGTCTTTAGACCAGAACGGGGTGAACTTCGGGGTCTCGGCGATCTCGGGCGGCAGGAGTTCGAAGCGGGCGCGGTAGGGGTCCTCCATCGCGTCTGCCTTCTGAACGATCAACTGTGGCAGGCCCGCGACCGAAACTGCATCGTCGCCAACCACCCGGCGCATAAGCGTACGGATGCCAAAGGCACGCGCACGCGACTGCACAAAACCGGCGCGGTGCGCGGCGTCCTGCACCGAGTCTGCGAACACCAGCGTCTTCTTCTCGTGCTGATCTAGCGACGGCATACCGAACAGGTTGGACAACCCCACCGATAGCAGCGTGGCCACGCGCGAGCCGATGTAGCGGATCGCATCCGCCTCACCGCAGGAGGGGCAGACCTGGTTGATCGCGTGCTCCTCGGCGTTCAAGCCCGTATAGGTGAGCACCGGCACGGACAGGCCTTCTTCGCGTTCCTTCTCGTCAGGTTCGCGGCTGGTCAGTTCCTGGGTCCAGGAGTGGAACCAGGTCAGGTGGCGTTTGCCGTCCTCGTCGTCGAACTCGGAAGCGTCCGTGCCCTCGGAGAGGGATTGGCGGTGTTCGTTGGTGGCATCGATAAGCGGGCGCACGCGCTCCGGCGATTCGATGGACGCCTTGCGGATCTCGCTACCGCCAAACATGACCGCTTCCGTACCCGGCTCCAGCGCGGTCATCCACCCGGCGCGACCGCACGCCCGGCAGTAGATGGCGGGCAGCCAGACCGAGGAGTCGTCGAGACCCACGTGGCCATCGTCGGCGAAGCGGAAGATGTGGCCGTCCTCGATGGGGGTCACGGCGCGCTCGATGCGGGAGACCTCGCGGACCCACAGGTGCGTTTCCACGCCGGGGAGGCGCTTGCCCTCGAACCCGTAGGCCTCACCAGCCATGGCACGCACGTGCGCGACGGCAGTAAGCAGGTGCGTGACAAACTCGCGCGCGGTGTTCTGGCCGAGGCTGCGCACCACAATATCGCCAAGCACCCGCGCCGGGAGGGTGTCCTTCTCCCCGGCGCGCTCGATCAGCGGGCGAGCGGTGGCAGCACCTTCCAGCAGGTCACGCGTGAGCGGGTGCACGGCGTACGCAGCGATGATCTCTTCGAGGTCCTCGCCAGCACCCCACAGTTGCGTACGGAAGACGTCCAGCACAACATCCGCGTGGTCGCGCCCGGACGTGTCCGCAGCAATAGTGTCCACGATCTCACGCAACTGGTCGATACTCGGGGGCTCCTGTGCTTTTCGACGACCAAAGCGCCCACCGATCTCATCCACCCACTGCCCATAGGTCAGCGTCTTTTCCCCAACCAACGCATCAGCGGCGAAGCGCTCGCCGAAGATGGTCTCTGCAAAGTCGAGCACCTTCTGAGTGTCCTCTTTGCCACCCAGCGTTGCCGAGGTAGCCACCGGCGTGACCCGCCCCAACGGGTTGTCCGCGTATTCGCCGATGAACCCCTCCGGCTGGTGCTGCTTGAGCATCAACCCCAAGCGGCGCAGCAACAACGCCACGTCGGTGCCCTGGGCGCCGTCGTACGTGTGGAACTCATCCAACACCAGGTACTGCAACGACGTTGCGGAGCGCTCCCAAATCTGACGATCAGCCGGACGCAGCAACAACTGGTCCAACATCTTGTAGTTGGTCAGCAGAATGTCCGGCGGGTCCTGGCGGATCCGGTCGCGGTCCGTGATCAACGAGTCCGCCGTGACCTTCTTTACGTTCCCGGTCGCCTCACCGGTGTAAATCCCGGCATTGACGTTGCCCAACGCCGGCTCGCTGGTGATCAACTTGGCCAAACGGTCTGCCTGGTCATTGGCCAGCGCATTCATGGGGTAGAGCAGCAACGCCTTCACACCACGGTGCCCTTGCGCGCGGGCGCGTGCCGCATGGTCCAGCACGGGATACAGGAAGGATTCCGTCTTACCGGAGCCGGTACCCGTGATCACCAACGTGGGATCCGGGCGGCGCGGCCCGTGCTCGTCCCGGCTGCGCAGCCTGCGGAACGATTCCGCCTGGTGGTGGTACGGGGTGAACCACCCCGGCATCCAATCCAAGATCCCTTCCCAGCCAATCGCGCGCGCGTACGGCAACCGGGAGCGCACGTACGGCCCGTGGAACATGCCGTATTCGGTGTCCTCGAAAAACGCCTTCAGCGCATTGGACGTTTCCGGGTTAGCAAGCGAAAACGCGGTAGCCAGGTACTCAGTTACGCCACCGAGGACGCGCTCTGATGCGTGGACGGGGATCAGGGAAGACACAGTGTCACTCTATCGGGCAGGTCCTGTCGTTTCAGGCACCACCGGAGATAGATATAGAGGTGCCCCGACCAGAGATTTCCTGGCATTTAAGAAAACGGCTTGTTCGCCCCTGCGCACACCTCTATGGTGGAGATCAATACGGCAGGCTCGCTTCCCGGAATGGGAACGCGAGCATTGTCCTTTCTAGGCCCGGCTACTCCTCCCCGCACCGCCCCGCCAACGCGCGTGCCACAGCGAGGTCCTGCCACGGCATGCCAACCGTCTTGAACACGATGCGTCGTGTCGGATCAAGCACAACATCACCACGCACCACGTCCACCATCGGGATCACGTCATCCCAGGACAGCGCACCCTTCTCAACGGCAATCGCGACATCGCCAGCCTCGCGCTGCGCGGCACCTGGATCCTCAACGATCACCTGCGCACCGGCTAGCACGTCCTCGTGCAACTCGCGCGTATCGGTGGTGTGCGCGCCAACGGCCAGCACGATGACATCGTCACGCAACACCTCCACCGACAGGATCGGCTCTGGTGCAGACGTCGCCGTCACCACCAACCCAGCCCTCCCCACAGCCTCATCCGCCTCCGGGGTGCCGGTCTCCAGCCACTCGTACGGGAAATCATCTGGCGCGTTCCGCGAGACAAACGTGAACGACACCTCACGCACACCATCAAGCACGTCCGTGATGGTCTCCGCGTGCCCGACCCCTTGCGCGCCGGTGCCGAAGATAACGACGTCCAGCGGTTCCGACAACCCCCGCAACAGATCAACCACACCAGCTACCGTCACCGCCGGCGTGCGCAACGTTGTCAACGCTGCCGCATCAATCACCCACTCCGGCGTCAACGTCTTACCACCCATGAGCAGGTACGACCCCTGGATGAACGGGACATCCACGTCCGAATCCGTGGGCTGAATGCCGAGCACTTTCACCCCAACAGCACCATCAAGTGCCGATGGCAGCAGGTGCATCTCACCGTGAGGGAGCGCCACCTTCTGCCGCTCTTGGTCGCTCGCAGGGTCGAACCCACCCGTGAGCTCCTCGCGCAGAGCGTCTACCGCTGCCCTTGGCGAAAGCGTTGCCATCGCCTCGTCATAGTCCACGTAATGCATGCGCCACAGTGTATGGATTTTTCGAGTAGGGGAGCGGAGTCCTTGCGGTGAGTCCATGCGCGAAGCTCAACCTCAATTAGGGCAACCAGAGGTTCAACGATTCCCATCCTTGAGGAAATCCCATTGACCTTTCAAGACTCAAGTTAGGCACAGCAGGAAAGTCTACAAAAATAGAGGCAGCTTTCACGTTCCAATTATCGGCGGGATCGATCGATTTGAGCGAGTAAGCAAGAAGTGCTGCTGGCGGATAAATCTTTTTTGTCTTCCTGTCCGAAAGATGGTGAATATCAGAGCTCACCGCGCTTTTGACTGGAATGCGAGGACGCATTACCAACACTTGGTTCCATAACCGGGAATGGTGTGCCACTACATTCCGCAAATAGTTAAATGTGCGGAGCCAACTAGAAAAGATCTTGCCCTGTGTCACTCCAAATTCACGCGCAATCGCGTTCTTGGTGGGTTAAGCGACAAAATGTGTGTCCGGAAT